>DATCFX010000988.1:0-3413 GCA_036509275.1 Pirellulales bacterium
TCCCGCGGACGCTCGCCCGCGTTTATAGCAGAAGCGCCGGGAGCCGACAAAAGCCTCGCGCTGAGCCCGGGTTACATCGCTGGGCAGGTCAGGTCGTCAGCGGCGGCGGCGATTGCACGAAGCGGTGGTAGGCGGCCGCGGCCAGCGCGCAGTCGTCCTCGCGCACCAGGAGCACGCCGCGCACCCGGGCACGCAGAATAACGCCCTTCTCCAGCCGCGAGACAAACAGCCGGTGCCGCAGGCGGTAGCCCTGCTCGCAGAGCGAGATTTCGCTGGTGTTCAAATCGGCCGGATGCACCATCTCCGCATAGCTCCAGGCTTGCCCCGCCGGTCGCAGCAGCCAACACCCCGGCAGCCGTGGGTCGCCCACGGCCTGCTCACTGCTAACGGCTGACATCAGCACCCGAAACTCGGCCATCTGGTCGTCCACCAGTCGCAGGGTTTGCGCGGCCGGCAATTGGCTGGCCGTCGAGAGCGCCGGGTCGCTATCCAACCGCGGCGTTTGCACGGAGACCTCCAGATCGATCTCGACGCGCCCCGTCGTCTCCTCCGGATTCACCCGCCAGTAGACTTGCACGGCCAGCGGCCCCTCGGCGGTGCCGGGGTAGCTCACCACCAGGTCGCCCTGCCGGCCATAGGCTTCGGTGGGGGCCGAGGCCGGCGCCAGGTCGACGCCCAGCAGTTCGACGGTCGCCGCCAGCGGCTGCTGGCGAAAATCGAGCGCGTGCAGCCCGTGCTCGGGATGCTGGAGATCCAGCCGGGCCTTCAGCCGCGGGAGGTCGAGTCGCGCCGTAGGTTGCTCTAAGGTCCAAATGTCTGGCACAGGCAGGCCGCGTTTTGCGAACGAAAAAACCCCGCCGCTCACACTAAAGCGAGTCGGCGGGGCCGGAACAGAGAAGAGGCCGAAGTTTGGGTCCTCCGTACGTTCGGTCAACCAGCACCAAGGTGCCCGCCGCCCGACCGTCAGCAGAACTTCCGAATCTTAACGCGCGGCCCGCCGGGATTGCAAACTTTTTCCCCGATCAAATCCCCGCCGGGTTATATTGGCCGGCTCGGGGACGCTTTACATTCATCATCCAACATTGATGGGAGGGCCGTGCGTTGATTCCGCTGGCCGATTTCGATGCCGTTTGCCAGCGGGCTGCCAGGCTCGCGGGCCAGGTGCTGCTGGACTGGGCGGGCCGGTTCCGCGTCCGCGAAAAAGGGCCGGCCGACCTGGTCACCGAGGCCGATCTGGCCAGCCAGGAGGTGATCCGCGAGACCCTGCTGGGGGCTTTTCCCGGCCACGGCTTTTTGGCCGAAGAAAACCTGGCGATCGCCAGCTCCGATGACAATTATCGCTGGATTGTCGATCCGCTGGACGGCACAACCAACTACGTACACGGCATCCCGCAGTATGCGGTCTCCATCGCGCTGGAGCAGTCGGGCAAGTTGCTGGTCGGCGCGGTGTACGACCCGGTGGCGGACGAATGTTTTTCGGCCGTCGCCGGCGGCGGCGCGTGGCTGGGCCAGAAGCGACTCCACGCCAGCGGGCAGCAGGCGCTATCGCACGCGGTCGTGGCCATGAGCTTTCCGCCTGGCGCGCGGCGCGACACGCCCGAAGTGCAGGAATTTTTAGAAATTCTGGAGCGCGCCCAATCGATGCGGCGCACCGGCTCGTCGGCTCTGAACCTGTGTTATCTGGCGGCCGGCCGGTTCGATGGCTACTGGTCGGGCAGCACGCGCATCTGGGACATCGCCGCCGGCGTGCTCTTGGTGCAAGAGGCCGGCGGCCTGGTGACCGACCGCCACGGCGCCCCCTTTGCCGTCGACCCACCGCATTTCATCGCCGCCGCCACCCCGCAGTTGCACGCGGAACTCTCGAAGCTGCTGGTTCACTGACGCCCGTACTTCAGATAAAACTGATTCTGAAAAATCTCATCAGGATCAAAGTGCCGTTTTAGTTTGAAAAAGTCGGCCGCTTGCGGGTACGCCTTGAGAAATTGGCCGGTCGTGGCGTGGAGTCGATAGGGAAGGTAGTACCGTCCTCCGGATTCAATGGCGGCATCGATCAGTTCCCGCGTCATCGCTTCGGATTGATTGTCGGCCACCGGGGTGCGCGCGTGATTGAATAGCATTACGAAACCGAACATCTCCTGGTCGGCGTAGCGGAGAAGCACATCTTTGTCTTCCAGCACGTTGCGAATGGTGACGTTGAGCAATTCGCCGTCGTGCTTGGGAATGATGGCTCGCGCGCGCTCCAGAAAGTGGGCGACACGTTGCGGTGGGATGAAATACTCGTGGAGAATGTCGGTCCGGTCCGCATTTCGCTCCTGGTAGATCTCCGCCGCCTCATTGAGCAGTTGGTTCCGAGAGAAAAACTGGCGATGAATTTGCTCGCCGGCCAGCTTCTCGGCCTTCCAGCGGGCGATTTTTCCGGCCTTGCTCCCGATCTGGGCGCGATACACCTGCCGTCGCAACGAGCTGAAGCCGGGACTGCGCAACGCCGGAATCTCATCCCTTTTGCACGGGGCCTGCCGGAAGTCCATCAGGATCGCCTCGCGAAGAAATGTGTCGTCTCCCGGCACGACGCATAGCCGCCCATAGACCATACCAACGTCGGTAGCACCGTTCACTTTCGCGAAAAAACGCGTGACGTAGCTCGCGGCAGGCAGCACTTCGACTTCCGGGCAGTAGCGCTCATTGGGCACGACGCGCAGGTCTACGTCGAGAATGATGCCGAACAGTCCGTAGCCGCCGAGTGCCAGGGAAAACAGCTTCGGGTTCTCGTCTCGGCTACACCGAACGATCGTGCCGTCCGCTTTCATCAGTCGTAATGACTCGACGGTGGATGCGATGGGCGGTCGGTTATGCTGCCAGCCGTGGCAGTTGACGCTGATCGAACCGCCGACGCTGAAGTTATTGTTCGATTGCATAATCGCGACGGAAAAACCGCGCGCGTCCAAATACGGAATGATCTCCGACCATCGCGCGCCCGCTCCAACCGAAAGGATGCGGCTTTCCGCGTGCAGTTCCATGCGGTTCAGCGGTAGCATCTTGAGCACAATGCCATCGGCGGCGATCGTATGCCCACCCATGCTGTGGCTTGCACCGGCGATGGACACGCTCAATCGCTCGTCCCGCGCGCGGCGCAGCAAATCGCGCAATTGAATTTCGGCTGCCGCAGGATCGCCGGGGACTGGCCAGACCTCGGCGACCTGGGTACTGTTCAATCGACTGGCGTCATCCACGTGGCTCGGCGGCAAAAAATGGGGAACTGGTCTATCAGCTAGCCAGGCCTTGAACCACAAGCGAGGCGAGTTGCCGGCGAGGACTGCGGCTACCGCTATTAGCAGCAAGACCACAACAATATAGCGGCGTGTTTTTTTGGACTTCGTCACGACTTCTTACAAATACCAAGTGCCACGGGCGCT
>DATCFX010000989.1:0-1851 GCA_036509275.1 Pirellulales bacterium
GCCAGCAGCGATTTGCGCCGCGCGCTGGACCAGGCAGCGGCCGACGACACGATCCACGCCGTCGTGCTGCGTATCAACTCGCCGGGCGGGTCGGCCACGGCCAGCGACATCATTCTGGACGCCACCCGCCGCGTGAAGGCCAAGAAGCCGCTGGTGGTTTCGATGGGCAACGTGGCGGCCAGCGGCGGCTACTACGTGGCGTGCGCCGCCGATACCGTCTTCGCCGACGCAGCCACGATTACCGGCTCGATCGGCGTGGTCGGCGGCAAACTGGCTACGACCGACATGTTTAAGAAGGTCGGCATCACGTTCAAGGCCTATCCCCGCGGCAAGCATGCCGGGCTGCTCAGTTCGGCCCAGGTGTTCACGCCCGAAGAGCGGACCCACATGCAGGCTTGGATGGACGAGATTTACGGCGTCTTCAAAGGCCACGTGACGGCCGCCCGCGGCAAGAAGCTGAAAAAACCGATCGACGACCTGGCCGGCGGCCGCGTGTACACCGGACAGCAAGCCCTCGACCTGGGTCTGGTGGACAAGCTCGGCACGCTCGAGGACGCCATTAAGTTCGCCGCCACCGAAGCGAAGCTCGAAACCTACGAGCTGCGCGTCGTGCCCGAGCCCAAAAGCTTTTTCGAACTACTGCTGGACGACACGGCCGGCGACAAATCCACCGACAAGCATTTGAGCACCGGGCTGATACACGACCCGTCCGGCCTGCTGCCAGCCGCCTTGCCGCTGTTGCAAAGGCTCGACCCCCAGCGGATGGCCGCCTTGCGCCTCGCGCTTTTGCGCTTGGATCTTGTCAACCGCGAGGGCGTCGTACTGATGGCGCCCGAACTGCTGTTGGGTCGCTAGAAACGATGAAGCCCGTAGGTGCCGCGAGCTGCAGCAGGCATTGGAGCGCTCTCGGCGTTGCTGACGACAAGGCTCGGCTCGCCGAACCTACGTGGTCGACAGCTTCGCCTTCAGCAGTGGCAGGTGCTCGAATTTGCCGCCGAGCAGCCCGGCGCTCGAGGCCAGCAGCCAGCGATCGAGCAGGGTGGCATAGACCGAACGGAAATCGGTGTTGAAGATCAGATCGCCGTCGCCGAGCTTTTCGAGGCTGGGATACTTGCCCACCAGGCCGCCTTGCACTTGCGAGCCGAGGGCAAACAAACACGAGGCGGCGCCGTGATCGGTTCCGCCGCTGGCGTTCTCGTCCACGCGGCGGCCGAACTCGCTGAAGACGATCGTCACCACGCGGTCCGCTATCTTGAGCTGCTCCAGGTCATGTTGAAAGGCAAACAGCGATTCGGCCAGATGGGTCAACAAGGTTGCGTGATCGTCGGCTTGCGACGAATGGGTATCGTAACCACCGTGCGAGGCGAAGATCACGCGCGTGCCCAGGTCGCCGGCCACAATCTGGGCGGCCCGACGAAGCTGAGCGCCCAAACCGCCTTCCGGATATATCACCGACGAATGGTAGCGGGCCTTGGTTTTGATTAACCGCTCGCGGATCTGGAACTCGCTCTCGGCCTGTTGCGCGATAAAGGCCGCGGCGCCGGCGGCGGCGCCGCCTTGCGGCTTGCTCAATTCGCGCAGCATCTTGGCCGCCTCGGCCGATTGGCCGCCCGCTGCGTCGAGCCCCTCGAGCGATTGGATCACCGGCGCCGCGTAATGCTCGGCCTGCAAAGCCTGCGGCAGCGCATCGGTGAGCGCGACGCCGGCCAGCGACGCCACGTCAGCCCTCGCCGGCTTGTCGGCTGCCTGTCCCCCATCGAGAAAACGGCCCAGCCAACCGGTCGAGTTCGAAACCGAACCCAGGCTGGCGGTGTGCCAGATTTCCATCGAGCGGAAGTGCGAGCGGTCGGG
>DATCFX010000990.1:0-2108 GCA_036509275.1 Pirellulales bacterium
GTTCGGCCACCAGGTCGCGATTGGTCAGTGCCCGGCCCTGCTGGACCGTGGCCGAGGCCAGCGCCTGGTCGATGGGCCAGTCGACCGTGCCGGCGATGGGCAGGAACGAGCGGGCCTCGCCCGTGCCCGACGGCTGCAAGACCACGCAACGTTCGCCGCGCAGCAACTGCAGGGCCGCGCGGTGCATTTCGGCCAGAATCGTCTCGGCCGACAAGCCGGAGGCAATCCGCCGTCCGGCGTCGAGCACCGTATCGAAGCGATCGGCCAGCGAAATGCTCGGGCCATCGAGCGCCGCGTTGGAGTTGGCCGTTTCGCTCGATTGCGACAGTTCCAGCGCCCGCACGGCGGCCTGGGCATCGGCCAGCTTGCGGTCGCAATCCAGCAATTCGAGCTGGGCATCGAGCTGGGCCTGGGCCAAGCGCGTGAGCGCCAATTCATAGCGCGCGCCTTGCCGCTCGGCCACCGCCGCGCTCTCATCCAGCCAGCGCAACGCTTTGGCCGTTTTGCCGTTCAGGGCCGCGACCAACGCCTGCTCGCGCAAGGCATGCGGCAGGTCGTTCTGAAAGCTGCGAGCCCGGCGCAGGGCTTGCTTGGCGGCCCCGCTGGCCGATTGCAGCCGCTCGCGGCGGCGCTCGGGCAGATAACCCGACGAACGCTCGGCCAGGAGCCGGCGCGCCGTGGCCATCCAGGCCAAGGCTGGCGCAATATAGGCGTTCATCACGCCGGCATCGCGCGCGGCCTGCACGGCCGACTCGAGCTGCCGCATGCCTTCGTCGATGCGCCCCAGCGCCAACAACCGCACGGCCTCGGCCAGGATCGTCTGCACGGTGCCCTGCGCGTCGGGCCGCTGGCGCGCCAGCTCCGGCGCGATGACCTCTTGCGGCAACTTGCCGGGCGCGGCCCGCGACCAAACGTCGAGGCTGATGCCCGACGCCTGCTGGTCGCCCACTCGAATGCCCGACTCGTAATTTCGCCGGGCCAATTCCAGCGCTTCGCTCAATTCGCCCAGTCGATAGTGGGCGGCCGACACCTGGTAGCGGGCGATGTGCAGCTCCCACAGGTCGCCGGTGCGCTCGAGCAGCCGGACCGCCTCGCGGCCTTTTTCGATGCACTCGCGATAGCGCGAGGCCGAGTAAAACACGACGCTGGAAAAAGCCAGCGATTGCCCCTGGCCCCACACGTCGCCCAGCGCCTTGCGAATCGCGAACGATTTCTGCGCATAGGCGGCGCCGCGGCTGAAATACGGAACCAGCGTCATGGCCGGAGCGTGCTCGGAATAGGCTTGCGCCAATTCGGCGGTGGGCAAATAGCGCTCGGCCAGATTCATGCCCCGCAAGTGCGTCCACAGCACGTGGACCTGGCTGCGCACGAACCAGTAGCCGTGCGCCAGCCGGCTGAACAGTCGCCAGGCAAGCAGTTCCTCTTGGCCGGGCGGACGCTTGCGGCGGCCGACCAGCAGCCGCGGTAACAACGTGTGCAGTGTTTGGACTACAACTTCCCAGAGCAACAGGCCGACGAACTCTGCCATCTTGCGCGGCACATGCCGACCGAGGAGGCGCAACGCCAGCTCGAAGTCGCAGGCAGCCGTCTCCATGTCGCCGCGTTTGAAGGCCAGCTCGCCCAGCTTGCCGCGAATTTGGGCCCGGGCAAATCGGCCTTCGACCAGGCCGGCCGCTTCTTCGAACAGCGCGGCCGACGCGTCGTAGCAGCCACGCAGCATGAGCACGTCGCCCAGCCCTTCCAGAATGCGATAGCGCGTCTCGCGATCCGCGGTGCGAGCGCCGCGGCGAGCGATGCGGTACTGCTGTTCGGCAATCTCGAGCGAGTGCTGTGCGCGTGCCTGCCCGGCCGCTTCGAGCGCGAAATCGAGCGCCAGTTCGCTCTGGCCGGCCGCGTCGAAATGGAACGCCAGCTCAAAGGGGTTCCGAGCCGTTTGCGATTGCAGATACACGGCGGCCCGACGGTGCCAGCGCTGGCGCTCGTGCGTGGGAAGCCGTTCGAGGAGCGTGGCCCGAATCTTGTCGTGGACGAACACGCACTGCCCGTCGCCGGAGCGCTGCCAAATCAGATGCCGCTCGCGCGCCAGGGCCAAGGCCTCGGTCGCTTCG
>DATCFX010000991.1:0-2203 GCA_036509275.1 Pirellulales bacterium
CCGTGTGCGTGTCCGGCTTCGAGGCCGACGACCTGCTGGCCACGATCGCCCGGCGGACGGAGGAGTTGGGTGGCAATTGCTTCGTGGTCAGCGGCGACAAGGATTGCCGGCAGCTTATCAGCGACCAGGTGAAAATCTACAACGTTCGCAAGGATCAGCTCTACGACGCCGCGGCGCTGGCCGCCGATTGGGGCATCCAACCCGAGCAGGTGGTCGACTTCCAGGCCCTGGTGGGCGATGCGGTGGACAACGTGCCGGGCATTCCGCTGATTGGCCCAAAACTCGCGCGCGATCTGCTGGTGAAGTATGGCACGCTCGAAGAAGTGCTGGCACATGCCGACGAGGTTAGCGGCCAGCGGCGGCGGCAAAACCTGATCGAGGGCCGCGAAAGCGTGCTCGTCAGCCGGCAGTTGGTGCGGCTGGATACCGACGTGCCGATGATCGTTCCGTGGCAAGCGGCCGAGGTGCGCCCAGTGGATCCCGGCCCGATGCTCGAGCTGTGCGGAGAGTTCGGCTTTCACCGCTTTGCCGAACAATTCCGCGGCGTGCAGGCCGCGGCGCCGGTTGTTCAGTCGGCGCTCCACAGCCGCGTGATCGACACGCCGGCAAAATTCGGCGATTTTCTGGCCGAGTTGAAAAAACAGCCAGCTTTTTCGTTCGACCTGGAAACCACGAGCATCGCTCCCACCCAGGCCGAGATTGTCGGCTATTCGCTGGCCTGGCAAGCGGGCGAGGGCTATTACCTGCCGGTGCGCGCTCCGGTGGGCGAAGCGCACCTGGATCCAACCGCGACGCTCGAAGCCTTGCGCGGCGTGCTCGAGTCGCCCGACGTCGGCAAGATCGGCCAGAACCTCAAGTACGATGCGCTGGTGTTGCGGGCGTGCGGCGTGGCGTTGGCCGGCATCCGCTTCGACACGATGATCGCCAGTTACCTGCTCGATGCCGGCGAGCGCAACCACAATCTCGACGAGCTGGCCAAACGCTATCTGGATCATACGACGATCAAGATCAGCCAACTCATCGGCACGGGCAAGAGCCAGAAGCGAATGGACGAAGTGCCGGTGGCGCAGGTGGCCGACTATGCGGTGGAAGATGCCGAAGTGGCGTGGCGGCTGTGGCCGATTCTGGAGCGCCGGCTGGCCGAAGACAATCTGACCGAACTGTACGAGCGGCTCGAGCTGCCGCTGGTGGAAGTGCTGGTCGAATTGGAGCACAACGGCATCCGCATCGACCCCGAGCGGCTGCAAGTGCTCTCGCAGCAGTACGGCCGGAAGATTTCCGAGGTCGAGGCCGAAATTTACCAGCTGGCCGGGCATTCGTTCAACATCGCCTCGCCCAAGCAATTGCAACAGATTTTGTTCGTCGAGCAGGGATTGCCGGTGCAGACGCGGACCAAGACCGGCCCCAGCACCGATGCGAGCGTGCTGGAAGAGCTGGCGCTTAAGCATCCGCTGCCGGCCAAGATCATCGAGTACCGGCAATACGCGAAGCTCAAGAACACGTACGTCGACGCGTTGCCGTGCATGGTCAATCCGCGCACCGGCCGCGTGCATTGTTCGTTTCAGCAGGCGGTCACGGCTACCGGCCGCTTGAGTTCGAGCGATCCCAACTTGCAGAACATTCCGATCCGCAACGAAAGCGGCCGCGAGATCCGTTCGGCCTTTCTGCCGGCCGAACCCGGCTGGCGGCTGCTGGCGGCCGATTACTCGCAGATCGAGCTGCGCGTGCTGGCGCATTTCTGCCAGGACAGCGCGCTGTGCGAAGCGTTTGCCCGCGACGAAGACATCCATGCCATGGTCGCCAGCCAAGTGTACGGCGTGCCGCTAGCAGCGGTCGATAGCACCATGCGCCGCGCGGCCAAAGCCGTCAATTTCGGCATCATTTACGGGCAAAGCGCCTTCGGGCTGGCCAAGTCGCTGGGCATCGAGCAGGACCAGGCCGCGGCGTTTATCGATGCGTATTTTGCACGCTACCCAGGGGTCGAGCAATTCCTGGCGAAAATACTGGAAGACTGCCTGGCCAAGGGATATGTTAATACCGTTTTGGGTCGGCGGCGGGCGATCCGCGGCATTCGGCCGGGAGCTGGCCGGCAGCGGAACCTGCCCGAGAGGACGGCGATCAACACCGTCATTCAGGGCTCGGCCGCCGACTTAATCAAGCAGGCCATGATCGCCATTTACCGGCGGTTGCGGCGCGAAGGATT
>DATCFX010000992.1:0-2978 GCA_036509275.1 Pirellulales bacterium
GAAATGCTCGACCACTGGCCAGTCGCCGGGTTCGACAGCGGGCCGGTTCTGCGGTTCCCCAGGCAAGGGCAATTCCACCCGCTACGGTATCTGCGCGGGCTCACCCGGGCCATCGAGCGCGATGGCGGCCGCGTGCTGCTGGGCAACCATGTGGAAGCGATCGAGCCGGGTCCGCCGGCCGTCGTCACGGCGCGCAACGGCCACACGATCACGGCCGACGCCGTGGTCGTGGCGACCAACACGCCGATCAACGACCGTTTTTCCATCCATTCGAAACAGGCCCCCTATCTGTCCTACGTCATCGCCGCGCGGATCGAGCCGGGCCGGGTCCCCAAGGCACTCTACTGGGACACGCTCGACCCTTACCATTATGTTCGGCTGCACCCGGTGCGCAGTTGGCAGGACCGCCGGCCGGCTTACGACCTGCTGATCGTGGGTGGAGAAGACCACAAAACGGCCCAGGCCGACGATGCGTCGCAGCGCTACGAGCGGCTCGAACATTGGGCCCGCGAGCACTTCGCGGCGATGGGCGCGGTCGAATACTGCTGGTCCGGCCAGGTGATGGAAACCATCGACGGCCTGGCTTTTATCGGCCGCAACCCGGGCGATGCCGAACATATCTTCGTCGTCACCGGCGATTCGGGCATGGGCATGACTCACGGCACGATTGCCGGCATGTTGATCTCGGATCTAATCATGCGGCGCGAAAACCGCTGGGCCGAACTCTACGATCCTGCCCGGCGGACGCTGGGCGCGGCGCTGGAATTTGCACGCGAAAACATCAACGTGGCGGCTCAGTATGCCACGTGGGTCACCGGTTCGGAGGTGGCGACGGCAGATGACGTTCGGCCCGGCAGCGGGGCGATTCTCGGTCGCGGGTTGTCGAAACTGGCCGTTTATCGCGATTTGGCCGGACATTTGCACGAGATGTCAGCCGCGTGTCCGCATCTGGGCTGCGTCGTCGCCTGGAACTCGGATGCGCAGGGTTGGGATTGTCCCTGTCATGGCTCGCGGTTCGACAGCCTGGGGCACTGTCTGACGGGTCCAGCCAATTCCGATTTGCCTGCTGTCGGATCGCCCGCTCAGGGCAATTCGCTGGCCGGCAAGGAGACCAAAAGTTGAGCGGCAACTGGCAACTGGCCGCTCGGCGATTAATGGTTGCCGTGGAACCAGATAGTACGATAACCAACCTTCAACCGCTTGCTTGTTGACACTTGATGGAAACGTCCCTAGATTCCAAATGTCGACTTGCTCTTGCCGGGCGAGTGTGCTCTGTCCGCGAGAACGCCGTCTGCGCCCTCAGTGCGAGGTTCTTTTCGGCGGGATCTTCGAGCACGCTGCCACCAGATGCCGGTGCTCTGGTGCGCACAATCCAGGGTTTGGGACGCGACGCCACAATCGCTTCCGCATCACTCCGGCTGTTTTTCACGGGAGCCTAACGCAGATTCGCGATCTTCTAACTGGTCACCGCTCAACCGAAACGAGAAACTACGGCGGCTGAAAATTTAACTCCCTTACGAGACGGAAAAAGCGACTCATGATTAGTAAATCAGGCGGAAACGAGCGTTCACTACCGGCTCCCATGCAACCTTTGCGGCGTTCCATTGCCAGCATGTTGGGAATCCTGGCTGTGGACGACCATCGCACGGACGGCTTGGCGGCTACCGAAGAGTCGTCCGATAGCGAGGCCCGCGAACTCGAGCGCCGAGTCAAGAATTTCCTGGCCCAACGCAGCATCCCCGGTCTGCGGCGGCTGACCGTCGAAGTAGACGGCAATTCCGTGCTGCTCCGCGGCCGTGTACGCTCGTATTACGAAAAGCAATTGGCCGTAAATTGCTGCCAGCGCGTGGCGGGCGTGCTCAATGTCATCGACTGGATCGAAGTCATCAGCAGCGACTGAGCTACTCACGCGCCCAAAGTAGCAGGCACACTCCTGTGTGCCGTAGCTGAAGCTACAAACCGAGCCGCGTCCATCGCGATGGCCGGCGCCAGCCATGATATTGCACCGCCGCTTTATAATTGCGGCGCGTGTTGGGCGCCTGCCGCAAACGCCTGCCAGGCGGCCAGGTAGCTGCCCAGCAATGTGTGCGTTTCGGCGCTCGTGAACAACCACGGGTCGCACTTCAAATTCAACACGAGCCGGCCGGCGTAAACGCCGATGCCAAAGCCGGCTCGGGTTCTCGGCCTCAGCGGCGGACTGCCCGTGATCCGTTCCAGTGTCAGGTTCCCAATGACCAGCCGGCCGCCGTCGCGCGGAAACTTGTGGCGAAAGGCCCGCGTCGGGTCGCTCATGTTCGTCAGCACCGCCGTGGCTTGGCAGCGCGGAAAGCTCATGGCCAGTTTGAGCGCGGCCGGCAGTTTGCTGACCAGCCCGAGGCCGCCCAGCAGATCGAGTCCCAGCCGGCTTTGCTTGATGTAGCGTGTCTCCTGTTGCAGCCCCGCGAGCAACTCGATCCAAGACCGGCACTGTTCTGCGCGTCGCAGGATAAAGCACAGGCTCATGCGATTGGCGGCCGGCAGCCGCGCATCGCGCCGCTCGCGCAAATCGGCCGGCATCAGAATCCGCAGGTTGCCCACGTGGCCGCCGGGCGACCGCTCGGCTTGCCAGGCGGCCAGTACGCGGAACAGCAAGGCCAGGGCCACGTCGTTCAGGTTCGCTCCGCTGCGAGCCACCGCGGCCTGGATCGCCGCCGAGGTTTCAAGATCGAAACAGTGTGTCTGCGTCCCGGGGTAGTCCGTATTGACGGGCACAGCCGCCGGTGCGCCAGTGGCTGCCGGCGTACCGGTGGCGGCCAGCGGCTGCGGATGGCACAAGTGAAAGGCGACGGTTTCTTGCAATCGCGCGCGCCACCGGGATTTGCCGGGCTGGTCGTCGCCGGACCGGCTCACCGGCGGCCGCGGTTGAAACACGCCGCGGTCGCGCAGCAGTTCCGGGTCCAGTCGATCGAGCCGAGGAGCCGATTCCGGCGCAACCTGTG
>DATCFX010000993.1:0-1770 GCA_036509275.1 Pirellulales bacterium
GGCAGCCGCGGCTGGCCTCGCCGCCTTGCTGTTCATCGGCGGATTACGCTCCGACCCTGCCTCGGCTGCCGAGTCCAACGCAATCCGGGAAGAGAACCAGAAGCCCGGGGCTAGCGATTGGCAGTTGACGCGCGTGCGGGCCGATGCCAGCGGCTTTCGCTCGTCGTGGATCGAAGGCTATTGCACCAAGCAGAGTGTCGAGGTGGGCGAGAGCATCGACATTTGCGTGTCGACCAATCCGCCGCGGCCGCTGGAGATCGAGATCTTTCGAATGGGCTACTACGGCGGCCGCGGCGCGCGGCTGATGCAGAAGCTCGGGCCGTTCCAGGGCCAAACGCAACCCACGCCCGCGCCCGGGCCAAAAAACCTGCACGAGTGCCTCTGGAAGCCGACCACGCGGTTGACCATTCCCCAGGATTGGCTCAGCGGCGTCTACTTGGGTCGGATGACGACGATTGTCGACCCGGACAAGGAGCCGTATTGGCAAAGCTACGTCGTGTTCATCGTGCGCGATCGCCGGCCGGCGGAAGTGCTCTTTCAATGCTCGGACAATACCTGGCAGGCCTATAACCGCTGGCCGAGCAACTATTCGGTCTACACCCATCCGCGCGGCACCGAGGGGCCGTGGGCCGACGTGAGCTTTGACCGGCCCTATGCTCGCGAGGCCCAGTACACGAACATCGTCAACGATCCGCTCACGGTTGGCGCCGGTGAGTTTGTGCCGTTCGAGTTTCCGGCGGCCTACTGGCTCGAGGAGCACGGCTACGACGTCACGTATTGTTCCAACAGCGATATGCTCTCGCCGGAGCACGGGCTGAAGTGCAAAGCCTGGATCAGCGTGGGCCACGACGAGTACTGGGACATCCGCCAGTACAACAGCGTGAAAAAAATGCGCGACGCAGGCGTGAACCTGCTGTTCCTCTCTGGAAACACGATCTGTTGGGTCACGCCCATGCGGGCCGGCAGCGACAGCCGCCCAAACCGCATCATGTTTCGCGGCGGCCCTTACGGCGCGAACAACGACTATGCTTTGCATCGGATCAAGAAGAACGGTCCCTTTCCCGAGCACGGCCCCGACGAGGGATTGCTGATGGGCAACCGCAACGTCGACCCGGTCAATGGCGGCGGCGACTGGGTGATCGTCAAGCCGGAACATTGGATCTTTGCCGGCACCGGCGTGAAACGCGGCGATCGCATTCCCGGCCTTATCGGTTGGGAATATCACGGCCAGCCGGCCGACATTCCCGGTTTGGAAGTCGTGGCCGCCGGCACCGCCTGGCAAAGCGGCGTGAACCCGGAAAAGTGGACCGCCACGATCTATCCCGGCCCCAAAGGCAATTTCGTGTTCAATGGTTCGACGATCTTTTGGGCGCAAGGCCTCTCGTCGCCGCCGGGACACACGTTGCCCTGGTCGCATTGGTCCCGGCCGCACGGCCCCGACCCCCGCGTGCAGCGCATCACTCGCAACCTGCTCGAGCGGGCAATCCGAGGCAATTGATCGCAGCACAATGGCTCGAATGCGACATCATAAGGATCGGCCGAAAAATAACTTCTCCGCAACCCCCTCTCCCCTTGCGGGAGAGGGCCGGGTGAGGGGCCGGGAAAAGCGGAAGTTATTTTTTGGTCGATCCTAACCCAACTTCCCCAGGGATTGACGTAAGTGCTTGCGCCCCAATGCGCGGAGGGTCGATTTTTCCACTACAACGGGTTCAAGTGCAGGTGGCTCGGCAGCTCCAATCCGAGTCGTTCAAGAAGGATTTTCTGATGGTC
>DATCFX010000994.1:0-1657 GCA_036509275.1 Pirellulales bacterium
CGGGCCGCTTCGGCCAGGTAGCTCGGCTCGTAGCGGCCGGCCTCGGTCCCCAGGAATTTTTCGAAGAGTTGGCCGACGTCTTCCTTCTTCTTATGGATCGCCGGCAGCACGATATGGCTGGGCGGCTCGCCGGCCAGTTGCACGATCCGCTCGCCCAAGTCGGTGTCGACCACGTCGATGCCGTGCTGCTGGAGAAACGGATTCAAATGGCACTCTTCGGTGAGCATCGACTTGCTCTTGACGACGCGGCGCACCGCGTGCCCTTGCAGGATGCCCAGCACGATCTGGTTATGCTCGGCCGCGTCGCGGGCCCAATACACGCGAGCGCCCAGCCGTGTGGCGTTCTGCTCGAACTGCTCCAGGTAATCGGCCAGGTGGGCGATTACGTCTGTTTTGATGCGGCCGGCCGTCTCGCGGAGCGATTCCCATTCCAGGAGCGATTGGGCCGCCTTGTCGCGTTTGGCCCGCACGAACCACAGAGCGCCGTCGTGCCAATGGGCTCGCGGCAGGTCGGCGACGAACTTTTCGGCCTGGGCCGGATGATCGGTGGCTACGTGCATCTAGCGGCTGGCTCCGGCCAGGATTTCGGCGACGTGCATGACCCGCATCTTTTGGCCCTGGCGGCGCAGTAAGCCGTCGAGGTGCATCAGGCACGACATGTCATTGCCGGTGAGCACCTCGGTGCCGGCCTGCTGGTGGTCGCGCAGGCGGTCGTTGCCCATCATGCACGACACGGCCTCTTCGTTGACGGCAAAGGTGCCGCCGAACCCACAGCATTCGTCCACGCGAGAGAGCTGCACAAACTCGATGCCTTCCAGCGATTCCAGCAGCCGCCGAACTTTGCTGTACGCAGGCTCGACGCGTTCGCTCGAACTACCCAGCCGCAGCTCGCGCAGTCCGTGGCAGCTCTGGTGCAAGCCGACTTTGTGCGGAAAGCGGCCTGCGACGTACTCGACTCCCAGCACGTCGCCCAGGTATTCGCACAGCTCGAACACGCGCGGTTTGAGCCGCTCGAACTCGGCGTTGCCCGCCAGGTAATGGTCGTAATGATGCCGGACCATCGCCACGCAACTGCCCGAGGGGCAAACCACTGCGTCGTAACCGCGGAACACGTCGACAAACTTGTGGGCCAGCGGCTCGGCATCGCGGTCACAGCCGGAGTTGGCCATTGGCTGGCCGCAGCAGGTCTGGGCCGGCGGGAACTCGCACTGGACGCCGTAGCGCTCGAGGATTTCGAGCGTGGCCAGCCCGACCTGCGGATAAAGCTGGTCGATATAACAGGGAATGAACAGGGCAGTACGCGGCATTTGCTCTTGGGGCCGGACAGGACGATGGCAGGCAGGCAAACCGCTCATTATATCAGGCGCCGCACGTCATAACACGGTAGTTATCGCGCACCTGCCGGGCAATGATGATGCCCAGAAAAATCACCACAGAGGCACAGAGACGAAAAGGGAGAGGAACATCTCCCACCGCCATCAATGGATTTTTGCCCCGCAAGTCGACTTTTTTTTCTCGGCGTTCCGACTCTGTGCCTCTGTGTCTCTGTGGTTTTTTCCTTCTGCCGGTGTGGTTTGCTAAAGGTGCCGGTTGACTGCTGCGGCGGGGCTGGTAGTGTGGGCGGATTGGCCTGCGACGCTGCGACGGCTGCCCTCCC
>DATCFX010000995.1:0-4389 GCA_036509275.1 Pirellulales bacterium
GAGGCCCTGTTCTTCTCCGACCGCTATTACAAGGCCAACGACACCTATGCCATGATGCTCAAGAAGCACGAGAATTCGCGGCATCTGGACAAGACGGTGATCCGGTATTTTGCCATTGCGCACTACTGGGAAGAACAAGCGGACAAGCACCTGGCCTACCTGCCCAACTTCACCGACAAGAAGCGGCCGTACCTCGATCTCACCGGCAACGCCATTGCCTGCTACGAGGCTATCCGCATCAACGATCCCACCGGCCCGCTGGCCGACGACGCCCTGTTTGCCGAGTGCAACGCCTATTACCGCGGCGGCCGCTTCGAGGACGCCGACTACCACTTCGACCTGCTGCGCAAGGAGTATCCCCGCAGCAAACATCAGCAAGCCGCGCATCTGATCGGATTGCGGGCTAAGCTCCGCACCTACCAGGGAGCCGAGTACGAAGAACGCCCGTTGATCGAATCCGAAAAGCTAATCGATTCCACGCTCGTGCAATTCGTTGGCGACATGCCGGAGGAACGCGAACGATTGCTGCGGATCAAGACGGCTATCCGCTCGCAAAAAGCCGAGCGCGAGTGGAGCAATGCCGAGTACTATTACAACCGCAAGTACTACCGGTCCGCCCGCATGTACTATAGCCACTTGATTAAGACGTTTCCGGACACGAGTTTCGCCGAACTCGCGCAAAAGCGGCTCGACGAAACCAAAGATCTACCGCCGGTGCCCAAGAACTACTTTGCCTGGCTGGGCCGGATCTTCGGCGAACGCAGCAAAAACAGCGAGCTGCGTTATGGCAGCGGCAGCCGCAGTATGGGTGGCGGCGGTGGTGGTGGCGGTGGTGGTGGCGGTGGTGGCGGCATGGGCAGTGGCGGCATGGGCGGCGGTGGCATGGGCGGCATGGGTGGCATGGGCGGCGGTGGCATGGGGATGATGTAATGGCCTCGGCAGCCCGTATGATCTTCTGTTGGGCCCTGGCGCTCGCGGCTGCCGGCTGCGGCTGCTACAAGGTGGGCAATGCCACGCTGTATCCGCCCGATATCCGCACGGTCTACGTGCCGATGTTCGACTCGACGAGCTTTCGCCCTTGGCTCGGCGAGCGGCTGACCGAGGCGGTCTGCAAAGAGATCGAGCTCAAGACGCCGTTCAAAGTTGTCCACGACGCCAATGCCGACAGCGTGCTCACCGGCCGCATCCTCAACGAGAGTAAGGGCGCGCTGACGATGGCTCAAACTGGCGAAGCCCGTTATCTGCAATACAACATGCAGGTGGAAGTGAGTTGGTTGGATCGTAAGGGGGGCCTGGTGCAGCAGACTAACGGCATCCCCATTCCCTCGACCTTGGCCAGCATCAGTCAGCAATCGCAGTTCGCCCCTGAAACGGGCCAATCGGTCAGCACGGCCCAGATGCAAGACATTCAGCGGCTGGCCGAGCAGATCGTTTCGTTGATGGAAGCGCCGTGGTAAGTTGCGGGCTATGCCTGCTTCATCGGCTTCGCCTTATCCACTGCCGCCCCTACGAGCCACGCGTTGGCGGCTGCGCTCGCGCTGGCTCGACCTGCCACGGCGGCCGCTAGTGATGGGCATCGTCAACGTGACGCCCGACAGCTTTTCCGACGGCGGCCGATACTTTGCTCAGCAGCAGGCGATCGAGCACGGCCTGGCCTTGGCCGCCGCAGGCGCCGACTTGCTGGACGTGGGGGGCGAGAGCACCCGGCCGTATTCCCAGCCGGTTTCGGTCGATGAAGAAGCACGCCGGGTGCTGGGCGTCGTGCAGGCCCTGGCCGAGCGGACCGGCGTGCCGGTTTCCATCGACACCTCGAAGGCCGCGGTGGCCCGCGACGCGCTTGCCGCCGGCGCCGAAATCATCAATGACGTGACTGCGCTGGCCGGCGACCCCGCGATGCTGGGGCTGGCAGCCGCCAGCGGCGCGGCCGTCTGCCTGATGCACATGCGCGGCACGCCGCAAACGATGCAAGACAATCTGCAGTACGACGACCTGCTCGGCGAAATCACCGCCTTTCTCGCCGCACGGCGCGACGCCTGCACCCACGCCGGCATCGCGCCGGAGCGGATCGCCCTGGATCCCGGCGTGGGCTTCGGCAAGACGCACGGCCACAACGTACAAATCATGGCCCACTGCTATCGCTTGCACGAGTTAGGCTGTCCGCTACTGGTCGGTCACTCGCGCAAAGGGTTTCTGGCCAAAGTCGTAGGTTTCCAGCAGGCCGATCTCACGGCGGGCACGATCGGCGCCAGCATCGCGCTGGCTTTGCAAGGCGTGCAAATCGTGCGCGTCCACGACGCCGGGCCCGTACGCCAGGCGCTGGCCGTTTTTGAGGCGGTCGGCGGGCTCTCCGGCGAGCCTATGCAGTTGCCATAAGGCCATTTGCCAGCGTGCCTTGCGAACATATCGACGTTGACGCGGACCGTCTCCGCGGCGATACTCAAAAGAGTCGCCAGCGAGTGCCGGGCGAGCGTCTCCTTTACTGACTTACCGCACACCAGCGTTTCCATGGCCATCGCCGACCGAACCGATCTCGACGCTTATTGCCTCGAACTGGCCCAGCGAGCCAAGAGGGCCGCGGGCCAGCTCGCGCAGACCAGCGGCGCGCACAAGGCGGCCTGGCTGGCCGAGGCCTCGCGGCGGCTGCGGCAGCGCGAAGCGGAACTGCTGGCCGCCAATGCGCTCGATCTGGAAGCGGCCGGCGACTACGGACTGAGCGGCGCGCAGATCGACCGCCTGCGGCTGACGCCGAAAGTCCTGGCGGGCATGGCGGCGGCGCTGGCCGAGATCGCCGCTTTTGCCGAACCGATCGGCGAGATCATCGAGTCGTCGATCCGGCCCAACGGGCTGGAAGTGCAAAAGGTGCGCGTGCCGCTGGGCGTCGTGTTCTTCATTTACGAATCGCGCCCCAATGTCACGACCGACGCAGCGGCCATCTGCGTGAAAGGCGGCAACGCCGTCATCCTGCGCGGCGGCAAGGAGGCGGCCCACTCGAACCAGGCGCTGGCCCGGCTGCTGGCCGACGCGGCCGAGACCACGGGCCTGCCGGCCGATTGCGTGCAACTGGTCGCCACCCCCGACCGCGCGGCGGTGGGCCATCTGCTGGCGCTGGATCAATACATCGACGTGGCAATTCCCCGCGGCGGCGAGGGTTTGATTCGCCGCGTGGCGGCCGAGGCCCGGATGCCGGTCATCAAGCATTTTGCCGGCAATTGCCACGTCTATGTCGACGCGGCCGCCGACCTGGACATGGCTGAGCGGATCGTGGTCAACGCCAAGTGCCAGCGGATGGGAGTTTGCAATACGGCCGAATCGCTGGTCGTACACCAGCGCGTGGCGCCCGAGTTCGTGCCGCGCATCGGCCAGGCGCTCGCCGACCGCGGCATCGAGATCCGCGCCGATGAAGCCGCTCGGCGCTGGCTCCCGACCGCCACGGCAGCCAGCGACGAAGATTTTGCGGCCGAGTATCTCGGCCCCATCATCTCGCTGAAGCTTGCCGAATCGCTCGATGCGGCCGTCGAGCACATCAACCGCTACAGTTCGCGGCACACCGAGGCGATCGTTACCCGCGACCTGGCTGCCGCCCGCGAGTTTGCGGCCCGCATCGACAGCTCGGCCGTGATCGTCAACGCCAGCACGCGATTCAACGACGGCGGCCAATTCGGGCTGGGCGCCGAAATCGGCATCAGCACCGACAAGTTCCATGCTCGCGGCCCGTGCGGCATCAAGGAATTGACGAGCTACAAGTACGTCGTATACGGCAACGGGCAGGTGCGGGAGTAGCGCCTCGCCGGTTCCTGATGTCAGTGGATGAATGGACGGCGAGCCGGGAGCGTCAGCGACCGGAGGAAGCCGCCAGCCAACGAGTTGATCGTTCACTTTCGCCAGCAAGGATGCAGCGATGAGCGGAGACGTGCTGAGTCAGGCTGAAGTCGAAAGCCTGCTGACGGCGATGGATGCGGGCGTCGCGCCGGCGGCGGCCAAGCGGTCGGGCGGGCCGCCGATGCCCACGGGCAAAGGCCGCGAAAAGGTCAGCCCCTACGACTTTCGCCGGCCCGAGCGGGTCGGCAAAGAGCAGATGCGCGCGTTGCAGACGCTGCACGAAGGGTTCGGCCGGAACTTCGGGGCGGCCTTGTCGGCGCTGCTGCGATCGATCATCGAGGTCAAGCTCACGAGCGTCGACCAGCTCACCTACAGCGAGTTCGTGTTCAGCCTCGAGAACCCGACCTGCTTCAACCTGCTCAGGGCCGACCCGCTCGAGGGCAGCCTGATCCTGGACATCAATCCGTCGGTTCTGTACCCGATCATCGATCGGCTCTTGGGCGGCGGCCGCGAAACGGGCATCCTTACCCGCCGCCCGCTGACCGAGATCGAACTGCGGCTGGTCAGCCG
>DATCFX010000996.1:0-1140 GCA_036509275.1 Pirellulales bacterium
CCGCCGGTAGACTAGAGGACGCATGGCCAACCAGCGCTTTCGACGCCAGCACCGGCTGCGCCGCCCGGCCGATTTCAAACTGGTCTACAACCGCGGCCGCTCCGTGGCCGACCGCTCGATCGTCGTCTACGGCCTGGCCAGTGCCGGCCCGGACGTGCGGCTGGGGCTTTCCGTCTCGCGCAAAGTCGGCAACGCCGTGGCCCGCAATCGCTGGAAGCGGCTGCTGCGCGAAGCCTTTCGCCACAGCCGCGAGCAACTGCCGCCGGGCGTGGACCTGGTCGTCATCGCCCGCGGCGCTCCGCCGCCGCTGGCGGAGTTGCAGCGGTCGCTCGTGAGCCTGGCCGCC
Source organism: Pirellulales bacterium (assembly GCA_036509275.1). GTDB lineage: Bacteria > Planctomycetota > Planctomycetia > Pirellulales > PNKZ01 > DATATB01. Next base: position 347 of record DATCFX010000996.1, read on the forward strand.
CAGTTGGCTCGCAAGCTGCGCTTGCCGCTGCCGCCCGCCGCAAATCCCGAAGGGCGTGGGCATGGAAACTGAAACGGAAACTGAAACCACGCCCGCGCCAGGCCTGCTCGGCCGACTCTATCGCCTGCCGGCCGACGTGCTGATCGGCATCGTGCGGCTGTACCAGATTTTTTTGAGCCCGATCTTTGGACGAAGCTGCCGCTACGAGCCGACGTGCAGCCGCTACTTTATCGGCGCCGTGCGCAAGTACGGCGCCGTGAGCGGGTCGCTGCGCGGCATCTGGCGCATCTGCCGCTGCCATCCCTTCCATCGCGGCGGCTACGATCCGCCGTGATCGCGAACGTACGCTCGGCGAGCTGAGCCGGGCTTATCAAGCGACGCAATGGGTGCTCCCCGGTGCCGCTCGGCTCGCGGCACCTACGGCTTGCGCCGCGGCCCGCCGGCCGCCCGCTCATTTCGACCCGTGCTTGGCCGCGGGCGGCTTATACTCCGGATTCTTCGTCGGCATCCGGGCGCCGGCGGCTGCCAGCCAATCGTGCAGGCGGGCGCGCAGATCGCGGACCTTCTTCGGCTGCTTGCTGGCCAGATCTTGTTGCTCGCTCGGGTCGTCGGCCAGGTTGTAGAGCTCGATCCGGTCGTCTTCGTAGTAATGCAGCAGCTTCCACGAGCGGGCGCGAACGGCGCTCACCGGGGTGGTCGTCTCGTAATAATGCGGGTAGTGGAAATAGAGCGCGTCGCGGCCGAGGCTGGCCGTCGGATCGCTCAGCAGGGGCTTGAGATTGCGGCCGTCGGCC
>DATCFX010000997.1:0-3239 GCA_036509275.1 Pirellulales bacterium
CCCCGGCCGTGGTGGCGGGCGTGGCGGTCGAGAGTGTGATGTTGCCGGTCTGCTGACCGTCGCCAATCGTGACCGTGCCGGTGGAAGTCGTGAAGATCTGGGCCAGCTCGGCGCTGGTGAGATTGATGCCGGCCACGGGCGAGCTGTTGGTTCCGCCAATAAGCATTGGCCGCGACTCGACCGACGATTGAATCACGACGTCGGCCGCCGCGGGTGTGATGCTCGGCGCGAACTCGCTGATCGTGCCGATGGCGTTGTTGGTCACGTACAAGTTGCCGCTGGAGTCAAAGGCCAGGGCCTCGGAATCTTCGAAATCGGTGAGCGTAGCGTTGGCCGTCGTGGACCCCGGCGCGAACTCGCTCACCGTACCGGTGCCCGAGTTGGCCACGTACAGGTTGCCGCTGGAGTCGACGGCCAGGGCGACGGCGTAGTTAAGCCCGGTGAGTGTGGCGCTGGGCGTGGTGGCCCCCGGCGCGAACTTGCTCACCGTACTGCTGCTGCCATAGTTAGCCACGTACAGATTGCCGCTGGAGTCGAAGGCCAGGGCGTCGGGTTCACTAAGCCCGGTGAGCGTGGCGCTGGCCGTCGTGGCCCCCGGCGCGAACTCGCTCACCGTGGTGCCGCCAAAGTTGGCCACGTACAGGTTGCCGCTAGAGTCGAAGGCCAGGGCGTAGGGTTTGTTAAGCCCGGTGAGCGTGGCGCTGGGCGTCGTGGCCCCCGGCGCGAACTCGCTCACCGTAGTGCCGCCGGAGTTGGCCACGTACAGGTTGCCGCTGGAGTCGAAAGCCAGGGCGTATGGGGAGTTAAACCCGGTAAGCGTGACGCTCGGCGATGTAGCCCCCGGCGCGAACTCGCTCACCGTACCGTCGCCCGAGCTGGCCACATACAGGTTGCCGCTGGAGTCCAGTGCCAGGGCATAGGGATAGGCAAACCCGGTGAGCGTGGCGCTGGGCGTCGTGGCCCCCGGCGCGAACTCGCTCACCGAGTTGTTGCCGGTGTTGGCCACGTACAGGTTGCCGCTGGAGTCAAAGGCCAGGCCCTGGGGGAAGTTCAGTCCGCTGAGCGTGGCGCTGAGCGTGGTGGCGAACCCGCTGCGCGTGGCCCCTACCACGGCCGGGTTGCCGCTGGTGTCGATGCTCACGTCGGCCCCGCGCAGCGTGATCGTGCCGGTGGTTGTCACGGTCGCACCGGCATTGATCGAGAGCGTGCCGATGCCATCGTCGCCCACTTCGGCAGCGGTCAGATCGGCGCCCAAATTGAGCGGGCTGCCGCCGCTGTTGATCGTGGCGCCGGCCGAGACCACCAGGTTCGTCCGGGCGGTCACGTCGATCGTCGGGTTCGTGCCGTAGCCCAGGATGTTGCCCAGCGTCAAGCTTCCCAGAGCGTCCAGGTATACGCTGCTGGGCTGGACCGCACTCGAGCCGATCGAAACGATCTGCTGGGCCGTGTTCGCGTCGTCGGCGAACTGGATGCGGTTGCTGCTGGTGCCGATGGGGCCGCTGGTCAGCAGCGTCACCGAGGCGCCGGTCGTGGCGATCTCGGCGGTCGAATTGCTGGCCGCCAGGGCCGTGATGCCGCCGGTGCCGGCCGTGATGCTGATCGAACCGCCGTTGCCGTTGAGCGCCGTGCCGCTGCCCGCGCCGTCGTCCAAAACGACTTGGCCCGCGCCGGCGGTCGCTTGCACGACGAGCAGGCCCGCGCCAGCAGTGGTGGCGGGCGTGGCGGTCGAGAACGTGATATTGCCGGTCTGCTGACCGTCGCCGATGGTCACGGTGCCGGCGGCCGTGGTGAAGATCTGGGCCAGTTCGGCGCTGGTGAGATTGATGCCGGCCACCGGCGAGCTGTTCGTGCCGCCGACGAGCATCGGCCGCGACTCGACCGACGATTGAATCACGACACCGGCAGTCGTGGGGATGGTAGTGCTCCCGGGCGAGAACTCCTCCACCGTATTGCCGTCAGCGTTCGCCACATACAGATTGCCGCTGGAGTCGAAGGCCAGGGCGTGGGGCCCGTGCATACCGGCGGAATAGGTGGCGCTGGCCGTGGTACTGCCCGGCGCGAACTCTGCCACCGTGCCGTTGTCGATCTGATTGCCCCCATTGGCCACGTACAGGTTGCCGTTGGAGTCGAAGGCCAGGGCGAAGGGATTGGACCCGCCGGAGGAGTAGGTGGCGCTGGGCGTGGTGCTTCCCGGCGCGAACTTCACGATCGTGTTGTTGCCAGTATTGGAGACGTACAGATTGCCACTGGAATCGAAAGCCAGGGCGTAGGGGCTGTTCAGACCGGCGGAATAGGTGGCGCTGGCCGTGGTACTCCCCGGCGCGAATTTTTCCACCGTGCCGTTGTCCTGGCTGGCCACGTAGAGGTTGCCACTCGAGTCGAAGGCCAGGGCGATGGTATAGCCCAGACCGGTAGAGTACGTGGCGCTGGGCGTGGTGCTTCCCGGCGCGAACATCTCGACCGTGGAATTTTGGGCGTTGGCAACGTACAGATTGCCGCTGGAGTCTAGAGCCAGCGCTTGCGGACCTGACACGCCATTGGAATAGGTGGCGATTGGCGTCGTGCTTCCCGGCGCAAACTTCTCCACCGTGCTGTTGCCGAAGTTGGCCACGTAAAGATTGCCGCTGGAGTCCAGCGCCAGGGCTTGAGGTTCGGACACCCCCGTGGAATAGGTGGCGCTGGCCGTGGTGCTTCCCGGTGCGAACTTCTCGACTGTATTGCCGCTGGCATTGGCCACGTACAGGTTGCCGCTGGGGTCGAAGACCAGGGCGACGGGACTGGACACACCGGCCGAGTAGGTGGCGCTGGCTATGGTGCCCAAGGCGCGCGTGGCCCCCACCACGGCCGGATTGCTGCTGGTGTCGATGCTGACGTCCGCCCCGCGCAGCGTAATCGTGCCGGTCGTCGTGACCGTCGCGCCGGCGCTGATCGAGAGCGTGCCGGCGCCGTCGTCGCCGGCGCCGCTGGACGTGACATCGGCCGCCAGTGTGATGGGCCCGCTGCCGGCGTTGACCGTGATGCCGGAACTGATCGTCGCGTTGCCGGTGGCCTCGAGCGTAATCGCACCGCTTTGGCTGATGACCTGGCCGCCGGCCGTGAGGGCGGCATTCGTGCCGGTGGCGTCCAGCACGATCGAGCCGGCATAGCTCGTGAGGCTCGCGCCGGAGTTGATGACGACGCTGCCATCGACCGCGGCCGACAGCGAAGCGGAATTCTCGAAGTTGGTAGCGCCATTGAAG
>DATCFX010000998.1:0-1559 GCA_036509275.1 Pirellulales bacterium
CCCCAACCGGCTGCGGCCAGCGCGACGCCCAGCGAGAGCGCGACTTGAAACGCCGTAAACAGGACGTGCGAACCAGCCAACCAGGCCAGCACGAACCAGTCGGCGGCTAGCCAAAAGCTATAGCCCGCCACCGTGCCGGGAGCTTCCCAGCGCAGCAGACTGGCAATCAGCGGCACCGCGGCCATCGATGACACGAGTGCCGAGTGGCGTAGCGCATCGCAGGGGCCGGCGCGTGGCTCGCGTGCTCGATATCCAGCGGCAGCCGCTAACGTCATAAGGCTGGAATGAGCGAGCAGCGCCACGATCCACGGCTCGCGGCAGCCGAGCCAATCGGCATAGCGAAATACGACGCCTTGGACGATGGCCGTCAGCAGGAGCGCGGAGCCGACCCAGATCGCCGCCGGCCCAGCACGCATGCCGGCCACCAGCGCGACGAAGGCATAGAACAGGATGACCCAGGTCGCGCCGGCATCCGGGCTGCGGCCGAAGCCGAAACCGATCACCAAGCCCAAGCTGAGGACCGCGACCGCGGCCGCAGCGAGCGCGAAGAATCGGCCGTGCGCCGCGCGCACGCCTCGAGCCAGCCACCACGCCAATCCGCCAATCAGGGCCGCTAGCGGCAGCAGCGCGCTGCCGCTGGCGGCGGAAAGCAAGGCGTGCGCCATATCCGCGCGGCTCGCCCGCTGCCAGCCGATGTGGCCGGCCACGACATGAAACACGGCCAGCCAGGCCGGCACCAGTGCCGCCGTGGCCAGCAGTTGAGCGGCCGGAATCTCGAAAGCCAGTCCCACGGCGGCAAACACCACAAAATCGGTAATGCCCACCAGCACGAGGCTGGCCGGGCTGGTCCATCCCAGCACCAGGCCGCTCAGCAGCACGCCGGCCCCCAGCACAGCGATGCTGGTGCCGGCGGTCCGCAGGCCGGCAAGCTCGGCCGCCTTCAGCCGTTGCATGATGAGCAGGCCCACGGCCAAGGCCGGCACGCCGCTGACGCTCGCCAGCGGCGCCAGTTGGCACAAGGAATCCCACACGGCTCCGGTCTTGACGAGCAGCAACGCGAGCGTCACCGCCGCGGCAAACGACACGGTGCCCAAAAGTTCGAGCAGTTCGTTGGCCTGGGCCTCGCCCCACTCGGGCCAATCCCGCGTGCGCCAGATCACGGTGCCGACCGCGACCAGGTAGTAGGTCAGCGGCACGCAGGCCATCGCGGCGAGGATGGCCAGGCCCGCCCCGGGCGCGACGCAGCGCCGCACGAGCAATTCGGAAAGCGCGCAGCCCACCACGCCCAAGGCCAAGGCGACCGGGGCGCGCGGGGTGATGATCCGCGCGGCGGCATAGACCAGCGCCGAGAAGAGCACGGTCGAAACCAATTCGCCGCCAATCATCCACGGATTGATGGGAGCGGCGCCTTCGGAAAACGCGGCGATCGCCAGAAAATTCAGCGGCACCAGCAGCGTGCCGATGGTCAGCAGCCCTTGGCTGGTGGTGTGCAGCTTCCAACGCCGGTGAATGTAGAAGCCGAGGCCGAACAGCCCGGCCGTCACTCCGTTGAACACAAA
>DATCFX010000999.1:0-3095 GCA_036509275.1 Pirellulales bacterium
CACCCCGGCGGCGCCGCGCTGGCGGCCGATCTCGGCCATCGATCGCCGCGTGTTGGGCGTGCTGGTCGAGAAGGCCAAAACGACGGCCGACGCCTATCCCATGTCGGTTAACGCCATCACCTCGGCCGCCAACCAAAAGAACAATCGCTTTCCGGTGATGAACGTGCAGGCGGACGACGTGCAGGAATCGCTCGACCGGCTGCGGCAGTTGGGCGCGGTGGGCGAAGTCCAGGGTGGCGGCCGCGTGCCGCGTTTTCGGCACTATTTGTACGATTGGCTCGGCGTCGACAAGGTCGAGTTGGCCGTGATGGCCGAGCTCTTGCTGCGCGGACAGCAAACCGAAGGCGAATTGCGAGGCCGGGCCGCGCGCATGGAGCCAATCGCCGATCTCGGCGCGCTGCGGCCGATTCTTTCGTCACTGAAAACCAAGCACCTGGTGCTGGCGCTGACGCCCGAGGGACGCGGGCACGTGGTGACTCATGCGCTGTACGAGCCGCGCGAACTCGAGCGTTTGCGGGCCGAACAGGGGGCCTTGGACAACGCGGCGGCGGCCCCGTCAGCCGTGGGGGCCAGTCACCTCGGACTGCAGCAGCCGGCGCCGCGCGCGGCCGATAGCTTGCAACCGCCGGCTGCTGCCGCTGGCCATTTCGGGGGCGAGGATGCCGTGCGATTCCGCGAGCAATTGGCCGAACTGGCCGGCGACGTGGAGACCCTCAAACGGCAAATGGCCGAGTTGCGCGCTCGGGTCGAGGCCCGCGGCGAGGCGGTGGCCGGGGAGCACCAGTCGCCGGCTTCGCGGTGACTGGCCCGGAAGTTTTGGCCGTAAATCGCAGGGAATCCTGCGTGTTTCGCTCGCTGCGAGACGGGCGGGACGAAGGGTGTTTTCTGGGCTTTACGCGTGCGGCGCTTCTCGGCACAATACCGCCCGCGTTTTGGCCCCCCCCTTCTTCGAAGCCATCTAGTCCATTTCGGCACGCGGTCAGCAGCGAGTGCGACCGCCGATACGTCAAGGAAGACGCTGCCGAGCCAGCAAGGAGCGCGAAAGTGAAAAGACGCAATCTCGTGGCCGCCTTGGTGCCACTGACGTCGATGTTATTGCCATTGGCAGCCGTGTCGCTGGCCCAGCAGGCGCCGCACCACGGCCCCGTTGTGGCGATTCTCGATCTGACCTACATCTTCAAGAACCATACCCGGTTCCAGCAGATGAGCAACGACATGCGGCGCGAGGTCGAGGCGGCCGAAAACGCTCTCAAGAGCGATCGCGAAGCGTACAACCAGCTTACCCAGCGGCTGGAGCAGTACAAGCGCGGCACGCCGGACTACCGCGCCCTGGAAGAGGAACTGGCCAAGAAGGCCGCTGAACTGAACTTGCAGGTCAACATTCAGAAGAAGAACTTCCTGGAGCAAGAGGCCAAGATCTATTACACCGTCTACCAGGAAGTGATCGATTGCGTGAAGTACTATAGCGACAGCAGCGGCGTGTCGCTGGTCTTGCGTTTCAACGGCGACCCGGTCGACCGCAACGATCCGCAGGAAGTGCTCAAGGAACTCAATAAGTCGGTGATCTACTACAACCGATCGATCGACATCACGCCCATCATTCTCGAACGGCTGAATTCCTATCAGCCGAAGGCGGGCGGTTATTCCAACGCGAACCAGCAGGCCCCTGGCCAGACGTTGCCGCCGCAGGGCTTGCCGCGCCGCTAAAAGCCGCGCGGCGGTCGAAACCCCGAATGAACCTGACCATCGCGGCTCGCCGCGTGGCGGCCGTGCGCAGTCCGTTACCAGTCATGCGCAAGTGCACGGATCGTCGCTGCACCGCCCGTTAGAGGATGGCTCGACACCCTTGATGTATTCTCCCAGGCAACAGCGCACGATCGCAGGCCCCGTCGCGGTCGCCGGCTTCGGCTACTGGAGCGGTCGCGACGTTCGCGTCGAGTTCCGCCCGGCCCCGGCCGACACGGGCATCGTGTTCGTGCGCACGGATCTCGAGCGGCCAGTGCGGATTCGGGCGTTGGTCGGCAATCGGATCGAAACGCCGCGCCGCACGACGCTGCGTTGGGGCGGGGCCAGCGTCGAAATGGTCGAACACATTATGGCCGCGCTGGGCGGTTTGCACGTCGACAATTGCGAGGTGTGGGCCAGCGCGGCCGAAATGCCCGGCTGCGACGGCTCGAGCCTGCCATACGCCGAGGCCTTGGCCGAAGCGGGCTTTGTGGCGCAAGACGCCGTGCGCCCGGCGCTGGTTGTCCGCGAAGTCACGAGGTTGGGCAGCGAAGAGAGTTGGGTCGAGGCCCGGCCGGCGCCGAGTTGGGGGTTGTCGCTCAAATTTCACTTGGACTATGGCTCGCACGCGTCGATTGGCCGGCAGACGCTGACGCTGCCGATCACGCCCGACAGCTTTCGCCGCGAACTGGCCCCCAGCCGCACGTTCATGCTCAAGAGCGAAGCCGACTGGCTCTTGGCCCAGGGTTTGGGCAGCCGCGTGACGACCCAAGACCTGCTGATCTTCGATGCACAAGGACCGATCGACAACGCCTTGCGGTTTCGCGACGAGTGCGTGCGGCACAAGGCCCTGGACCTGGTGGGCGACCTGTCCCTGGCCGGCTGCGATTTGATCGGGCATTTCGTGGCGCATCGGAGTGGGCACCGCTTGAACGCCGACCTGGTGCGCATCCTGTTGGCCGAAGGCGAAGTTGTGGGAGCACGGCGGCGCAGCGCCTGAAAGCAACTGCGAACACCATCACGGAACCATCGAACACGCATTGCCGAAGCACCGGAGCAACGGTCATGGCCACGTACGCCGCTGAACACTGCACGATCGATCCGCGAGCCGAAATCGACGACGACGTGGAGATCGGCCCCTATAGCTGCATCGGCCCCAACGTCCGCATCGGCCGGGGCACGCGGCTGGAAAACAGCGTGACCATCCGGGGCCGGGTCACCCTGGGCCGGAACAATCACGTCTTCCCCGGCGTGGTCATCGGCGGCGAGCCGCAGGACCTGAGCTACCAGGGCAGCGATACGCAAGTCATCATCGGCGACTCGAACACGATCCGCGAAGGCGTGACGATCAATCGAGCCACCGAAAAGGA
>DATCFX010001000.1:0-1588 GCA_036509275.1 Pirellulales bacterium
CGTCCGCTCCGAGATGACGCTCAAGCGGGGCCACTGGTCCTCGACCGATTTGGAGGCGATTGCCAACCGCAGCGACGCCCGCGGCCAGCTCACCGCTCAACTGTTCGACACGCCGGCCGTACCCACTGACGTCGGGCTCACGCCGTTTTACGTGGAGTTCGGCCGGCCGGTGGTGTTGCCCAAGGGGCAACTCCGCCAGCTCGAAGCCAGCCTCTTCTGCCCGGCCTACACCGCGCCCAAGCAGGCCGTCAGCCGCATGGCGGACGACCAGGGCCGCGAGTTGTTCAGTACGCGTTCGCCGGTGTCCCTGCTGGCCAGGCACCAGTGGTACTTCATTGTGCTGGCCCGCGAGCCAGATCGTTATCGGTTTTTGCCGGATTTGGAAAGCATTCGGGCACCCGACGCGGAACATCCGGGCGACGAGCGCGTGCCCCATTACCGGGTGCGCATCATGGCCGCCGGCACGCGGCTGGAATTGGCCCCCAGCGCCCAGGGTTGGACTTCGACCGCCTACGTGCTGTGGGACGATCGCGAGCCGGACGATCTATCTGGCGATCAGCAGCAGGCCATGCTCGACTGGCTGCACTGGGGCGGACAGTTGATCATCAGCGGGCCGGAAACGCTCTCGACGCTGCGCGGCAGTTTTTTGGAGCAGTATCTGCCAGCTTCGTCGGGCGGAACGCGCGAGGTCTTCAGCGACGCCGCACTCAGCGCGCTGGCCAGCGCCACGCCCTATCGCCCGCTGCGCGGAGATCAGCGCTGGCCGAGCGTGGAGTTGATTCCGAAACCCGGCGCCTCGGCTCCGCTCGAGTTTCAGCGATATCTCACGCCGCCCCCGCTACTGGAACGCCGCGTCGGTCGAGGGCGAGTCGTGGTCACGGCCTTTACCGTCGCTCAACGTCAGCTGCACCAGTGGCCGGGCTTCGATGCTTTCTTCAACGCCTGCCTCCTGCGCCGCATGGGCCGGCAATTTGTCAGCTCTACCGATGGTTTATCCACCATACGCTGGTCAGACTGGAAGCCGGACGCGCCGCTCGTCCTGCCCGATCCGGGCCGCACCTCGCAGGTGCGTTATTTTTCTCGCGATGCCCGCGATCCGCCAAAACCTCCAACCTCGCCAACCGATCCGATTTACAGCCTACCCCCCGCCGAGTCGGACCGGTATTCAGACGACTACCAGGCTGCGGCGCCGCCGGGCGTGGCCGGCTGGAATGATTTGAGCGCCGTTTCCAATGCGGCCCGCGACGCGCTGCGCGAGGCGGCCGGCATCACGGTGCCGCCAGCCAGCTTCGTGTTCTGGGCTCTGGCCCTGTATCTGACGGCGCTGGTGCCCGTGAATTGGCTGGTCTTCAAACTCATTGGCCGTGTGGAATGGGCTTGGGCTGCGGTTCCAGTTGTGGCACTGGCCGGCACGGCCGCGGTCATCTGGTCGGCCCAATTGAACATTGGCTTTTCGCGGGCCCGCAGCGAAGTGGGCGTGATCGAACTGCAACCCGACTGCGATCGTGCGCATCTCACGCGTTACACGGCCATTTACAGTTCGCTGGGCGCGCGCTATCGGCTGCAGTTCGACGATCCCTCGGCCGTG
>DATCFX010001001.1:0-11298 GCA_036509275.1 Pirellulales bacterium
ACCGAAGCTCATCACCGAAGTCACGATATCGCCCGGCTGAAAGCCGAACGTCGCCAGCTTCGATTGCCGCTCGGCCTCGGCCTTCGACAAACCGCCTTGCTCGAGCCGCGTTGCCAACCAGGGGATCACGCGTTCCGGTAGGGTTTTGCGCATCTTCTCGCGAAAGTCGACGAGCTTGATGCCGCTATCTTCGCTCAGCGCCACGCGCACCTGGCCGTCGTCCGGCCCACGCATGAACAATACCATGTTGTCGATGCCGAAGTTTGGAGCGACCTGGCCCACGAAGCCCATCGTGATGTCGATGTTCGCGGGCTTGGCTTCCTTTTCGATTTCTTCCAGGCACTTGACGGCCATTTGCCGCGTGAGCTCGAAATTCGAGCCGGGCGGCGGCCGGAAGCGGAGCACGAATTGGCCCGAGTCGATCTGCGGGAACAACTCGGTGCCGATCTGCAGTCCCAGGCCCAAGAGCACCAGCACGCACGCTCCCAGGTAGCAGGGAACCACGACCCACCGCAGGCGGACGAACCATTGCACCAGCGTGCCGTAGACCTTGAGCATCCGGTCGAACAGGCCGGGCTTCCCCTGGCCCTCGCCGTGGCCGTGCCCCATATGCTTGAGCAGATACACGCACAAGACCGGCACGAACGTGCTGGACAACAGGTACGACGAAATCATCGCGAACCCGACGCCCAGCGTCAGCGGCATGAACAGCGAACGCAGCGGGTCTTCCATGATGAACGCCGGGATGAACACCGACAGGATGCACAGCAAGGCCAACAAGCGCGGCACGGCCGTGGCGTTGCTGGCGTGCAGCACGGCCGTGGCTACGTTGGGCGTATGCTGCATCTGCACGTGTACGTTTTCGATGGTCACCGTGGCCTCGTCGACCAGAATGCCGATGGCCAGCGCCATGCCGCCCAGCGACATGATGTTGATCGTGTTGCCCGTCAGCCAGAGGCCGAACAACGAACCGAGCAAGGCCAGCGGGATGTTGGCCACGACCACGATCACGCTTCTCAGGTCGCCGAGGAACAGCAGGATCATCAAGCCGGTCAAGCCCGCCCCGATCAACCCCTCGGTGGCCACGCTCTCGACGGCCGCCACCACGGTGGGCGACTCGTCAAACTCGAAATTGACCGACACGTCCTTGGGCACCGCGTCGCGGAACAATTGCATCGACTTGTGGATGTCGGCCACGACGGTCAGCGTCGACCCAGTGTCCTTCTTGATGATCGGTAGATACACGCTCTTCTTGCCGTTGACCAGCGCATAACCGTACGTGATGTCGGTATCGTCCGAGATGGTCGCCACGTCGCGGACGTAGACGTTTTGCCCGATCTTGAGCGGGATGTCGCCCATTCGCTGGATATCGACTACGGTCGCATTATTCGAGACCACCGGCATCGAGTCTTTGACGTAGATATTGCCGGCCGGAATGATCGTGTTGCCGCTCGCGATCGCCTTGGTCACATCGTCCGGCCGCAGGTTATAGGCCAACAGCTTGTGCGGATCGACGTTGATGACGATCGACCGCATATTCGGGCCGAAAGGCGAAATGGCCACGGTGCCGGGCACGAATTTCTGCACCAGCGGCCGGATCACGTTCTGCGCAAGATCCCCCAGCAAACCGATGGACGTGATGTCGCTCTCGAACACCAGGTAGCCGACCGGGACGCTGCCCGCGTCCATGCGCATGATCATCGGCGGCAAAGTGCCCTTGGGCATCCAAGACATGGCCCGGTCGGACATGGCCACGACCTGGGCCATCGCCTGCCCCATGTCGGTGCCGGGAAAGAACGACAACTCGCACAAGGCCACCTGCTGAATGTTCCGCGTGTTGATGTCCTGAATGCCGTCGACGTACTGAAAGTACAATTCGAGCTGATTGACAATAAACCCCTCCATCTGGTCGGGGCTCATGCCGATATAGTCCAGGAAGACGTAAATCTTCGGCACGTTCAGCGAGGGAAAGATGTCGACCCGCATGCGGTTGTAGGCCAGGCCACCACCGCTAATCAGCGCCACGACCAGCATCAGGGTCGTGATCGGGTGCCGCATCGCAAAGACAATCGGATTCATTACAATCTCGCAAGAGAATATGCAGCCGCACTGCGCTCTGCCAGCGTGGCTACGCGCACAATCTCAGTTGGTCAAGCACTTGGCGTGCCAGGCGCCGCAGCGACCGCCGCGCGACCCCCCGCCTGCGAAGCTGGCGATCGCGGCAAGCCTAGGCCATGCCAGCAGATCGGGCGAGGCCTCAATTCTTGGCCGGCCGCGAATCGACCAACTCCACGTTCGCCGAGAAGCGGAGTGGAAAACAACTTCTTCCTTTTAAGGAAAGTTTGCATCCTCAACGGCACGCCGCGCCGTTTGCCACCATTAATATTGCGTAATCCGTGCATGGAAAAATCGAATTCGTTGCATGAACAAAGTGCGATCCAAAGCGCCCAGCCAACCATCAGCCTTCGCCCACTGCTGGCACCAAACTTCCACGCGGCAGGGAAATCGTGGCGGCCGCTCGTGCGACGTACGATGTGCGGAAACCTCGCGTGTTGCACACGCCGATCCGGGGCGCAATCTTTCACGCGCGGATAGTTTCTTTCCTTAAAGGCACTGCCCCTGCGGGCGGGGGACACGCAATCCTCCACCGGCGAACGATAAAAAATTTTATCGTTATCGTTTGCCGTACAAGGCTTGCGCAGCGTGCCGATGGCGCGGAGCCAAGGTTCGGCGCATGCCTTGCTCATTCTGCCGGCGACGATTTGTTGCCCGGCAGAGTGTGACCTTTTCTCTCAGCTGCGTTTCAGTCGACGGCGCGCACTGTTGTTGCCGACCGTTTCGTTGATTCGCACAGTCGTCTTGCCTGCGGTGTGATCTTGCGGGGCGTTGCCGGCGGCTGCGAACCGCCTCGCATGTGCGGCGGTTGTGGGCCACCGAATTGCCCCCGGGGCTTCGAATTCGTTTTGCAGAGTCCGGTCAAGCCCCCGGCCTCATCCACGTTCGCTCAGTGCGATTGCGTTGCCAGCCATGTCTACCAGGATTACCATTGTGGAAGAAGGCGGGGCTTACGCCTGCCGAGCCATCCTCTCGCGACTGGCTCAGCCAGGCCGTTCCGCGGCCCATCGCGAGGCGGGTGTTCCCATGTGGAAAAAAGTCATCGCTCCCACCGCGGTCGTCAGCCTGTTTTGGGTGCTGGCAACGTGCGTGATGTCGTACGTCCTCAATCGGGTGGACGAGACGCAAACGAGCCTGCTCAACAAGAACCGCAACGTGATCAAAGCCGGCGGCACCATGGAGGAAAGCCTGTGGCGTTTGCAAGCCGGACTGCTCGAGGCGGCAGAACGCCTTGAGAAAGGGGGGGCGCTGCGCGAAAAGTTCAAGATCGAGGCCCAGCAAGTGGCAGCCGACTTTGACGAGGCGCGGACGCTGGCAGGCGACAACTCGTCGACCATGGCCGAACACGATTTAGTCCGCACCATCGGTGAGAGTTTTGCCCGCTACCGCACGGCCTCGCGCGCACAGCTTGCTCGCAATGACCTATCGACCCAGCAATCCGCCGACGCGATCGAGTCGGCGATGCACCTGGCGCGGGCCATCGCGCAATCTTGCGAGGAGCTGTCCGAGCTGGCACAACGCCTGACCAGCGAAACCTTTCAACGGCGAGACTGGCTGCGCTCGAAGTTCAACATGGCGCGCATCGCCTTCGCCATCGTCGGTCCGGCGTTTGGCATTTTGTTGGGGCTTTGGGTTGCGCGCGGATTGCATCATTCGATCTCCGAAATCAGCGTGACGCTGCGCGGCGCCAGCGGCGAGTTGGAGCAGGAGGTCGGCTTGGTCGAAGTCCATCCCCTGGATGAGTTGAGCGGCTTGCCCGCCTTGCAGCAGCAGGTGCAGTACGTTTCGGGACGCATCAAACAGGTCGTCGAGGAATTGCAGTGGACGCGCCGCGAGGCCCTGCGCAGCGAACGCCTGGCCGAGGTCGGCGAGCTGGCGGCGGGCATAGCCCACGAGGTGCGCAACCCACTCACTTCGGTCAAGCTGCTGATCCAAGCCATCGAGCGCAACCAATCGCCGGACTCGTCCGACAAACAGCGGCTGCAAATCGTCCAGCAGGAAATCGGCCGCATCGAAGTGACCATGCAAGAACTGCTCGACTATGCGCGCCCGCCGAAGCTGCGCCGCGTGCGCCACGACGTGCGCGACACGCTGCGGCGTTCGCTGAACCTGGCCGCCGGACGCGCGCAGCAGAACGAGATTGCCATCGATGAGCGGCTAGGCTCTCAGCCGATGGTCGTGGACGCCGACCCGGACCAATTGCAGCAGGTGTTCATCAATCTCATGCTCAATGCCATCGAGGCCATGTCGCCCGGAGGCACGCTGCACGTGGCCGTCGAGGGCCCCGACGCGCCGCCCGGCGGCTGCTCCGAGCGGTCCGCCGGCGGAATGTTGCGAATTGTCTTTCGCGACACGGGCAGTGGCATTCGCGCCGACGTCCTGGACCGGCTGTTTGAGCCGTTCGTCACCAGCAAGGATCGCGGCATCGGGCTGGGATTGGCCATCAGCCGGCAAATCATGCAGGAACATGGCGGCCGCCTGACCGCCTGCAACCAAGCGCCCAGCGGCGCCATGTTCGTGGTGGAAGTGCCGTCGGCTGCGGCCGCGGCGCCCGGGGCGCCGGCGCGCGTCGCCGCCAACGGCGTGGCCGACGGCCAGGGACGCCTGGGAGAAGTCCCTTGCTGAAGCGACTGCAACTGTTAATCATCGACGACGAATTGAATATCCGCTTCAGCATCGGCCAGGTACTGGCCAATGAGCGGGTCACCGTGCTCGAAGCGGCTACCGCCGACGAAGGCCTGCGGCTGGCCGCCGAGCATTCGCCCGACGTGATCCTGCTGGACATTCGCTTGGGGTCGCGGTCCGGGCTCGAAGTCTTTCACGAATTGCGGAAACTCGACCCCAAGTGCCTGGTGATCTTCATCACTGGTCACGGCACGGCCGATACGGCCATCGAGGCCATGAAGGTCGGCGCCTACGATTATCTTGTCAAACCGCTCGACGCCAATCACCTCCAGCACGTCGTGGAGCAGGCCTTCGGCATCAGCCGGCTGATGCACGTGCCCGCGATTTTGGACGAAGGCGACCGGCCCCAGGACCAGCCCGACCTGTTGATCGGATCGGGCGTGGCGATGCAGTCGGTCTGCAAGCAAATCGGCCGCGTGGCTCCGCAAGATGTCAACGTGCTCGTCCTGGGCGAAAGCGGCACTGGCAAGGAACTGGTCGCGCGGGCGATCTATCACCACAGCCGCCGGAGTAGTGCGCCGTTTCTGGCCATTAATTGCGCGGCGATTCCCGAGTCGCTGCTTGAAAGCGAGCTGTTCGGCCACGAGCGCGGCGCGTTCACCGGCGCCGAACGGCGGCGGATCGGAAAATTCGAGCAGTGCCATCATGGCACGCTGTTTCTCGACGAAGTTGGCGACATGGCGCCCAACACCCAAGCCAAGATTCTGCGCTTGCTGCAAGAGGGCCGCTTCGAACGCGTGGGCGGCAGCGAAACCATCTCCGTCGACGTGCGGGTGGTCGCCGCCACCAACCAGAACGTCGAAGCCCTGATCGAAAATGGCCGCTTTCGCAAGGATCTCTTTTATCGCTTGCGCGGCGTGACGATCAACCTGCCCCCGCTGCGCGATCGCCGCGAGGACGTCTCCGAACTGGCGCACTACTTTCTCTTCCGCTACAACCGTGAGATGGGCACTTCCGCGCGGTCGATCTCGCCGGCCGCGCTCGAGCTGTTGCAGCAATATGATTGGCCCGGCAACGTGCGCGAACTGCAAAGCATCATTCGCGAGTCGTTGATCGTGTCGGCCGGCCCAACCATTCTGCCCGAGTTTTTGCCGCCCGACGTACGCCGCACCGCCACGGGCATCGCCGAGCAAACCACGCAAGACGCGGACGAGTGGCAGCAATTGGCCGCCCAGGTCGATGCCTGGATGGCGTCCAACGAAACCGACATTTACCGCCGAGCGATCGAGCATTTCGATCGCTTAATCGTCCGCCGCGCCATGCACCGCGCCGAGGGCCAGCAGTTCCGCGCTGCCGAAATCCTGGGGCTCAGCCGCGTCACCCTGCGGGTCAAGCTCCGCGCGCTCGGCATGCAAATCGGCAAGGTGCTGACGCAGAAACCGACCGGCACCACGCCGTAACGGGCGATCGACTCGCCGCAAGTCGCTTCCGGCGCCCAACCCCCTGCGCGTAGCGATGGCTCTCGCCGGCTGCTAGGCTGATGGCCATCCTTTCCCCCTTTTTCGAGGAACGCATCATGCGGGGCATTCTGGGTCCGGCCGTGGGTTGCTTGCTGGCGTGCTGGGTTGTGTGGCCCGCAGTGGTCCGGGCGGATGAGCCGGCCTATTATCGCCAGCTGTTTTCCGAATTGAAACTCACCGAGGGCTCCCTGCAAACGCCGGACAAAACCGAATCGGCACGCCGCTCGGGGGATTGGTGGTCGTGGCCGCTGCTCAGCTATGTGGTCCTGGACGGTCCTGGCGAGGCGTATTGGTCTGAAGCGACCGGGTCCGGCGGCAGCGATCCCGAGTTCTCCTCTGAAGCCCGCGCTCGCGCAGAAGGCCTATACGTCCGGGCGCCAAAGGCAGAAGTTGCTCTCACCGGGCAGTTGTTTTATTACGAGCGATTCACTTCGAACTATCGAAAGGTGCGCTTCAAGATTCCGGCTGATCAGGCCAAGGCCGATTTCCGCGATGCGTTTTTCCTGGCCAAGGAGCGGCATTATCGCAGCCTGCTCGACGGTGGAATTCCGGGCGGGGCTTGGTTCCGCCATCAGATGCGGCTGGCCCGCGCCGAGCTGAACGGCACTGCGCTCGCCCGCGTGGGGGAAGCTGCGGAGCGCCGGCCGGGTGCGAGCGTCAACCGCGATACGAGCGGCTTTGATCGCACCTATGCGCTCTTCACCGGCGGCCGGGCGGTGAGCGAAAACCTGCAACTCGACCGTGCCTTCACCCGCTTGCAGAGCGGCTCCAGCGATGTGCCGATCGACAAGCTCTCGGGCATCACGGTCGCCGAAATTGACTGGACGAAACTGATTGCCGGCAAGCAGCCGCAGCTCGACCCGCTCGCCGGCTGCGTGCCGGCTGACCAGCACGTCGTGTTCTTTCCCTCGTTTGCCGCCATGCTCAAGCTCGCCGACGAAGCCGACCGGCAAGGCACTCCGGTGCTCGAGGCCGCCGAGCCTCGGGCCGAAGATTTCGGCGTTGCGAAGCGCTACCAACGCCAACTCGGCTTGCAAACGACGGCCTTGGGGCGCATGCTCGGCCCGCAGGTCATCGCCAGCGCCGCGCTCACCGGCGGCGACCCTTACTTCCGCCTGGGCACGGACGTCGCCCTGCTGCTGGAGGCCAAAGACAGCGTTGAAAATCTGCGGACTCTGCTGGCCGGCCAGATCGCACTCAATTCGGCCGCCGCCAAACAAGTGACCCACTCCTCGGGCAAGTTGCTGGGCATCGAATATCAGGCCTGGCTGTCGCCGGCGCGCCGCGTTTCGAGCTATCTGGCCGCGATCGATCGGGCGGTGGTCGTGACGAACTCCTTGCCGCAGCTCCAGCGGCTGATCGAAACGCACCAGGGCCGGCAGAAACCGATCGCCGCGCTGGATGAATACAGGTTTTTCCGCGATCGGTATCGCCGGGGCGACGCATCGGAAACGGCCTTGCTGTTTCTCAGCGACGCGACGATTCGCCGCTGGTGCGGCCCGCAGTGGCGCATTGCCGATTCGCGGCGCACGCGCGACTTGGCCGTGCTTTCCGAGGTGCAGGCCGCCGCCGTGCCGCAATTGGTGGCCGGGTCGGCCAAGTTCGGCCCCGTAAAAAGCGTCTACCCGCTATCCGGTGGCGGCCCGATCGAGCTGACGCCGTCCGGTGCCGGCTCGCCGACGGCCGGCACGCTCGAGTTTCTCACGCCCATCGGCGAGCGGCCTTTGAAAACCGTTTCGCGCGCCGAGGCGGATGCTTACGAATTCTGGCGCAACGGTTACCAGCGAAACTTCCGCTGGGCTTTCGATCCCATCGCGCTGCGGCTGACGCTTGCCGGCGATCGGCTGGCGGCTGACCTCACCGTCATGCCGCTCATCGCCGCCAGCGAGTACAACACGCTCATCGACTTGTCGCGCGGAGTCGCGCTTACGCCCGAGTCGGGCGATCCGCATGACACGATCGCCCATGTCATCCTGGCCCTCAATCGCGATTCGGACATGATGAAGAAATGGGCGGGCTACGCCACGGCCTTTGCCCCGCAGTTGAAAGTGAACCCACTGTCATGGCTCGGCAAGTCGGTCTCGCTGTACGTTGACGATTCGCCCCTGTGGAACGAACTGGCGAAGCTCACCAGCGACCAGCAACGGAACAAGTGGGCCGAGGAAAAAGGCTGGCGCGGACCGATTGCCGTGAACATCGAAATCGACAGCACTCTCAAGGCCGTGGCCTTTCTGGCCGCGCTACGGGCATTCGTCGAGCAGACGAGCCCCGGCATGCTCCGCTGGGAAAACCTGCCGCATGGCGAACAAGGCTACGTCAAGATCAGCACTACCCCGCGCGGCGCCCAGCAAGGACTAGGTGACCAGAAGCTGGCCATTTACTATGCGCTCACGTCCGAAGCTTTGACGATCTCGCCCAACGAACAACTGATCCAACGCGCCTTGGATCGCGCCCAAACGCGATTCGAGGCCCGCAACGACTCCAAGCCCGCGCCGCCGGCAGGCTCGGTTGCGCCACACGCGAACTGGCTGGGCCAGAGCGTGGCGCTCAACGTCGAGGCGCGGGCCCTGAAAGCGCTCGGTCCGCTTTTGGGCTCGAGTTATCAAACGGCGATGCAGCGTCTCGCATTCGGAAATCTACCGATCCTGAACGAATGGAAGCGGCGGTTCCCGCAGCACGATCCGGTTGACCTGCACGAGCGGTTGTGGGGCGTGCGGCTCGTTTGTCCCGGCGGCGGCCAGTACGTTTGGAACCCGCGCTGGCAGACGATGGAGTCGACCGTCTACGGCCATCCCGGCGAGCCCAGGCTCGGCCCTAGCGCCCCGCCGATCCTGGGCCAACTCCAAGGCGTGCGTCTCGGGCTCTCGTTCGAGGAGCACGGCCTGCGGGCGGGCGCCGAATTGCTGCAAAAAAAGCCTCCAGGATCGACCGGAAAATAACTTCTCCGCATCCCATCTGCATTTGCGGGAGAGGGCAGGGTGGGGGCCGGCGAAGTGGTTGCGGAACGCTCGCGTCCGTGGCACCATGTTGGTCAATGCCCCGGGGCCGTCGCGATTTCGAATTTCCCTCCGCTGAGGACACCGCCATGAAGTACCTGCTCATCGTGCTCTGCATCCAATGGGCCGTCTGCGGCCCGGCACTTGCCGCCGACGCGCCCGCGCGGCCCAGCACCGCGAAGAAGGCACCCAACAAGGCCGCGGTTCCGCCCGGCCCCAGTCCGACAATGGCCAATGTGGCCTATGGCGACGATCCGAAGCAGGTGCTCGATTTCTGGAAAGTCGAAGCGTCAAAGCCGACGCCGCTGTTGTTCTATATTCACGGCGGAGGTTGGATGGCGGGCGATAAGAGCCGCGTCGCCGCGCTGAAGAATTATCTGGACGCCGGCATCTCCGTCGTCTCGATCGAATACCGGTTTGTCTCTCAAGCCCAGGCGGCTGGGGTGAAACCGCCGGTTAAGTGGCCGCTCGAGGATGCCGCCCGGGCCTTGCAGTTCGTCCGCAGCAAGGCGGCGGAATGGAACCTCGACAAGACGCGCGTCGGGGCTTCCGGCGGTTCGGCTGGTGCCTGTTCGAGTTTGTGGTTGGCGTTTCACGACGACATGGCCGACCCGAAAAGCTCGGATCCGATCGCCCGCGAGTCGACGCGGCTGATGTGCGCCGGCGTGCTGGGAGCGCAGACGACGCTCGACCCGCAGCAGATGCGAGAGTGGACCCCCAACAGCCGTTACGGCGGCCATGCCTTCGGCTTCATGAACGATCCGCAGCACCGCGATGCGCAGTTTCAGCGATTTTTTGATGCCCGGCAGGAGATTCTGCCGTGGATCAAGGAGTATTCGCCGTACGCCTTGGTCACGGCCGACGATCCGCCGATCTACCTGATCTATTCCGCTCCGCCGGCGATGGGGCAGGAGCAGAAGGACCCGACGCACACGGCTAATTTCGGCGTCAAGCTCCAGGAAAAGCTGCAAAGCGTGGGCGTGCCCTGCGAACTGGTGTACCCCGGCGCGCCGGATGTCGTACACAAACAGGCTTACGATTTCCTGATTGCCCACCTCAACGGCAATAAATAGCACGGCCGGCCGTGCTCGCATCAGGAGCGAGAGCCGCCCGACGAGCTGTGGTTCGCCAGCGAGGCGTGGTTTTCATCTTCATCGGCGCCCGCGGGAGTTCGGCGATAGCGCGGCTCGCAGTTGGCCGAGCAGTTGTTCGGTTTCGAGCTTGCGCAACACGGCCTCGACGACTCCCAAGTTGCGGTGCAACAGCGGGTCGGCTCTTTCGGCGGCTGAAAAACACGCGCCGCCGGTGGCGATCGCCTCGTGCCGGCGGCGGATGAGCCAGGCAAAATCTGCGGCATGCCGATCGAAGTACGCCCCGTCGGCCGGGTTCGCTTTGGGGCACGTCGAGCACGGGGTCGGCACGCCGGCCGGGCGGGCGACGGGCTGTCCGCGGCGCGTGATTTTTTGGTGTCGCTGATCGTAGATCCAGCGGCGGCAAGCGGAGCAGGTTTGTTCCAGGAGCTGGGGATGAAGCACCAGCAGCTTCACCCCCTTGATCAGTTTTTTTCGCGCCGCTCATGTCCGACGTCCCCCGGAGCACGCCCCTGTGCCGCCGCCTCGGCCCGGTCGCGCAGCACTTCGTCGGCGATTTCCTGAGGCCACGCCGGATCGATTGCGGAGGCCTCGTAGCCCAGCAGGATCAAGTACAGTTGTCTGAACAGCTCGGCGTGCAGCGACAGGACGCTTGCGGCCGAAACGGGCGGCGCGGCGGTGGTATCGTCGGGCAGTTCCCAGCTCACGATCTTCTGCGCCATGACCGTGGCGGCATTGGCGGCGAACTCGTTGGCCGGCTGCTCATGCTGCCGGGCGACGATGGCGGCACGCTCGGGCATCGTGGCCGGGCGATACTGAAAACGCAGGGCCGCATACAGGCCCGGCGAGCCGACGAGATAGCCGGGCAGCGTGCAGGCATCCGAAATGAAGGCAACTTCGCGGAGCATCGAGCGTTGATTCCGGTGTGAGGAGGCTGCGAAAAAAAAAACA
>DATCFX010001002.1:0-8863 GCA_036509275.1 Pirellulales bacterium
CTTCCGGTTTTCCCGGCCCCTCACCCTGCCCTCTCCCGCAAGGGGAGAGGCGTTGCGGAGAAGTTATTTTTCGGTCGATCCTTAATTGGCGCAGTGCTGGCCTTGCAGCGAATACACGCTTAGCAGACGCTGAAACGCCGCTCTATTATGTACTTGCGTTCAGTTACGTACGCTTGTGCAAAAGCCGTCTCCAATTTATTCAGCAAATTTTTGCCTGCCTATTGACTGAAAGGTAGAATTGACCGATAAGAACTGCACTCTAGCCCATCGGCGGTTCCGACGGTCCCAAATGGCCTAGGCTACGTCGATAATTCTGATCCCAGGGAACCTGCTGACATTCAGCAGGTTCCCTGTACTCTTTTATGGGCATCCCTTTTCCCCACTGGCTTGGGCTGGAGTTGCAATCCTGGCGTCAGTTGCAGGCACTGCGATCCTTGGCAGAAGGTTCCGCGTCTTCGTCGACTTCTGGAACCTTCAACTCACACTGAACGAGCGCGAGGCTATCTACAAAAACTCTCATCACGAACGGTTCCCAATCGATTGGCTCACGTTCCCTGCGTGCCTGCTTCGCGAGGCCGCTTCGCTTGTTGGGATCCCAGGCCACATGTACGAAGGGACGATTATCTACACGTCAGCGAATACGAAAACAGCAGAGGGCAAGAAATTCGCTGCGTGGGCCACGAACTGGCTTGATCGTCAGGCTGGAATTCAAGTTGAGCTGTTCGAACGCCATCCGAAATCGCATTCACAGTGCAACGTCTGCCACAAGCCGATATCGCAGTGCCCGCACTGCAAGGAGCTGCTCACCGGCACAGTTGAAAAGGGCGTCGATACCGCCATCGCGACCGACATGATTCGTCTGGCGTGGGCTGGGGCATACGATGTCGCAATTCTGTGCTCGTCTGATGCCGACCTCGTTCCAGCCGTTCAGTTCTTGGAGACCAAGGGCGTCAAGGTCATCCAGGGCGGTTTCCCGCCCGCCGGAAGTCATCTCGGCAAGGCCTGCTGGGGATGCGTGGACTTATTTAAGCTGCGCAATGAATTTCGCCGCGCCTAGCTGGATTGTCACCGACAACTTTGGCTCTCAGCAATTTGGTCCAAGACACCGCTTGGCCCCGGCGGCCCAAAGGTCTCGCCTCGGATGCTCGTCAGACCTTACAATCGGTTCCGGCACGTGAAACGAAACATGGGCGAGTAGGCAATTCATGGATGCAATCAGAACCGGTTGGCAAAACGCCGGGGCGGCAGTCATCGTCGCCTGCGCGTGCCTGTTGACGGCGAGCGTGGCATGTGGCGCGCCGGCTGAACCGGCCTATCGCTCGCCGGTTGACGTGGCCTTGGCCGGGCCGGGCCGGCTGCTGACGGCTAATCAATCGTCCGGCTCGATTTCTCTGCTGGATGCCCAGCGGCGGGTCGTGCTCGATGAAGTCGCTTGCGGCGCGCATCCGACGGCCGTCGCCGCTGCGGCCGATGGCCGGCAGGCGCTGGCGGTGGCCAGCTACGCGGGCGACCTGGTGCTGCTGGCGATCCGCGACGATCGGCTGCTCGTCGAAGGCCGCGTCCACCTGGGCGGCGAACCGTACGGCGTGGCCTGGGACCAGGCGAGCGGCCTGGCGTATGTTTCGCTGGCCGGCGAAAGTGCGGTGGCCGTCGTCGACTTGAAGACTCGCAAAACCGTGGGCCGCATCGCGATCGGGCCCTGGCCGCGCTTCCTGGCGCTGACGCCCGACGGTCGGCAACTGGCCGTGGGCTGCAATGGCGATCAGCAAGTTTGGGTGATCGACACCGCGAAACGCGAGGCGCTGTTCCATGCTTCGACCAGCGGCATCAACCTGGGACAGATGCAAATCTCGGCCGATGGGCAATACGTGTATCTGCCGTGGATGGTCTATCGGCAAAATGCCATCACGCCGCGCAACATCCGCAAAGGCTGGGTGCTGGGCAGCCGCATCGGTCGCTTGCGGCTGGATCGGGCCGAGCGGCGCGAGGCCATCACCCTCGATCCGGCCGGCATGGCGGTGAGCGATCCGCACGGGCTGGCCCTTTCGCCCGACGGCCAGTGGCTGGCCTGCGCGGCCGGCGGCACGCATGAATTGCTGCTGTTTCGCACTTCGGCGTTAAAATTCCAAAGCTATGGCGGGCCGGGCGATCATATCGATCCTCGGCTGTTGGCCGATCCGCAGCTTTTTGCCCGCGTCCCGCTGGGCGGCCGCCCGCTGGCGATCTGCATGGATCCCAAGGGGCGAAGCGTTTACGTGGTCAATTACCTTTCGGATGCGGTGCAGGTTGTCGATCTGGACCAGCGCCGACAGGTAGGGACGATTCCACTCGGCGGGCCAGCCGACGCTTCGCTGGCCCGGCGCGGCGAAGCGATCTTCTATGATGGCCGGCGGAGCCTGGATCAGTGGTACAGTTGCCATTCGTGCCATTGGGACGGAGGTCCCAATGCCGTGACGATGGATACCAAGAACGACCGCACGGAGCACACGTTCAAGACCGTGCCGCCGCTGGTGAATGTGACCCACACCAGCCCCTGGACGTGGCATGGCTGGCAATCGAACCTGGAAGACGCGATGCGCACCAGCCTGACGGAAACAATGCTGGGTCCGCCGCCGAGTGAGGCCGATTGCCAGGCGCTGGTCGCTTACTTCGATTCCTTGGCCACGCCGCCCAATCCGCATCGCGCGGCCGGTGGCGAGTTGTCGCCGGCTGCCGAGCGCGGGCACGAGGTGTTTGTCGGCCGCAAGGCGAACTGCGCCCGTTGCCACCGGGGACCGTACTTTACCGATGGCCGGGTCCACGACGTCGGCACGGGCGAAAAGACCGACGCTTTCGACGGTTTTAACACGCCGTCGTTGGTGGGCGTGTATCGCCGCGTGCGGTTGCTGCACGACGGCCGAGCCCGGTCGTTGGACGCTCTGCTCACCGGGCCGCATGCCCCGCAGCACGTGGCCGGCGAAGGCGAACTGACGCCGGAAGAGCGTCGCGATTTGGTCGAGTTTCTGAAGACGCTGTAAAGTGCGATTTGGATTCATTAAGGATCGACCGAAAAATAACTTCTCCGCGGCCCCTCTCCCCTTGCGGGAGAGGGCAGGGTGAGGGGCCGGGAAAAACGGAAGTTATTTTTCGGGCGATCCTAACAAAATCAGGCGGAGACGAATGGTGCGATCAAGCTACTGCTGGATGGTTCTTGCCGCGAGCGTGTTGCCGGCGATTTTGGGTTGCGATACGACCGGCTCGCACCATGCTGATGGACCGCCAAAGTCCGTTGAGCTTCAGATCAAGGACTTCAAAGGCATCATGGACACGGTTGCCAGTCACCGGGGCAAGGTCGTGGTGATGGATGCCTGGAGCACGCAGTGCGCGCCGTGCATGCAGGAGTTTCCCAAGCTCGTGGCGCTGCACCACAAGTATCCCGAGCGGGTGGCCTGCATCTCGCTGAGCATGGACTACGAGGGGCTCGGCAAGCCCGAGGATCAGCGGGCCAAGGTGCTGGAATTCCTGCGCAGCCAGGACGCCACGTTCGACAACCTGCTCTCCAGCGAGCCGTCGGACGATTTATACGCGAAGTTCAAGCTACCTTCGATTCCCGCCGTCTTCGTCTACGACCAGAAGGGGCAGTTGGCCCAGCGGTTCGACTCGACGCACGGCAAGTTTACCTACCAGGACGTGGAGAAGAAGGTGGGGGAGCTGGTGGGGAAATTATGAAGTAGGAATGATGAATGACGACGACAGGGCAAGCGAAGCCCGTTGTTTTTTTATTCATCATTCCGCATTCATCATTTCGCATTTCTCCGTTCCGCACCTTCCCCCAGCTCTCGGATCCAGATGTTTCGGTAGCGAACCGGGTTGCCGTGGGCTTGCAGCATGAGCGGCAACTTGGCGGCGTGGGCCGTGTAGAAGGGGGCATGGATGTACGACGTGCCGCCCAGGAGCTCGGTGTGGTTCTGGATCAGCACGCCATTTTGTAGCACGGTGATATAGGCCGGGCGGGCGAGCTTGCCATCGGCATCGAAGCGCGGAGCCTGAAACACGACGTCGTAGGTCTGCCACTGGCCGGGCTTGCGGCAGGCATTGACCAGGGGCGGCGACTGTTTGTAGATGGAGCCGGCCTGCCCGTCGTAATAGGTCACGTTGTCGTAGGAATCGAGCACTTGCAGTTCGTACAGGCCCTGCAAAAAGATGCCGCTATTGCCACGCCCTTGACCCTTGCCCGAGACCTTCTCCGGCGCGGCCCATTCGATGTGCAGTTGGCAATCGCCGAAGGCCTGCTTGCTCGAGATGGGGCCGCCGCCGACAGTGGCGATGCCGTCAGCCACCTTCCAGCTTTCGGCACCCTGCCAGGCTGAGAGGTCCTTGCCATCGAAGAGCACGATGGCATCGGAAGGCGGGCCGCCGACGGGTCCCGGATCGATGATCTTGGGCTCCGGCCAGACCTTGCCGCTGGTGTACTCCTTGATCTTCGGGAGGGGCCAGATCGTTCCGGCAGCCAGGGCCAGCACCAGCAGCACGCCGGTCGTCCAGCGGTGCTTCCAAGTGGATAAAATTGCAGGCATTTCAATCGTCTCTGGCAGGAGGTTTCACAGGGCCCCCGGCGGTCGGCGAGGCTGCGGAGTTCTTATGAATTCCGCTGCCGTCGACCCGCGCCGTTTACCCAGATTACGCCAAGCGGCGGCCGGCTGCCAGCCTCGACTCTCGATTCGCGCCCGGCTATGTTGTCCGGCGTGACATGCATCCGCATTGCCAGCCTCGACGATCCACGGCTCGAACCCTTTCGAGAACTCAAAAAAACCAACGCGACCCGCTGGCAGGGCCAGTTTGTTGTCGAGGGGGACAAGCTGGTGCGGCGGTTGCTGGCCAGCGGGCTGGAGATCGAGAGCGTGCTGGCCGGCGAGCATCTGGCCGCCGAGTTCGAAAGCCTGCTGCCCCCGCACGTGCCGCTGCTGGTCGTGCCCGCGGCCGATGTACCGCGGATCGTCGGCTTTAGTTTTCATCGCGGCGTGCTGGCCTGCGGGCGCCGCCCATCGAGTGGGGCGGCATTGGACGTGCTTGTCGGCCACGCAGGCTGCCGCAACCTGGTCATCTGTCCGCAGGTGCTCGATCCCCAGAATCTGGGGTCGATCGTGCGCTCCAGCGCGGCTTTGGGGGCCGATGGCATCGTGCTGGGGCCGGGCTGTTGCGACGTGTATTGCCGGCGGGTGTTGCGCGTCAGCATGGGGGCGGTCTTTCAATTGCCGGTCGTGATATCGTCCGATGTCGTGGCCGACCTGCTGCGGTTGCGCGACGAGGCGGGCTTCGAACTCGTGGCCACGGTGTTGGATGCCGATGCCGAGCCGCTGGCAAGGGCCTCGCGACCGCAACGCCTGGGACTGGTGCTGGGAAGCGAAGGACATGGCCTGGACGCTCGGATTGCTGCCTTGTGCGAGCGTCGTGTCACGATTGCAATGTGTCGAGGCACCGATTCGCTGAATGTCGCCGTGGCGACCGGCGTGCTGCTGTACCACTTTTTGAGGGGGCCGCAGGGCTCTCCAGCCGGTACGAGTTGGCCTTCCGAATTTCGGGAAAATACCTAGAATCCCCGGCCCGAAACTTAGCTTCTGACTTCGGCCGACAGCGGTGGGATTGGAACGCCTGGACGGGCTGCGACCGCATTTCAAGGCGCGAAGTGCCGGTAATCGCCAGGCTCTTGACAGAAAGCGGTTGCTCCGCTTGCACGGGCCACTATTATGAAATTCGGTAACCGCATGCATGTCCCAGGCACTGAGCGCCTCCAGCTATCGGCCCTGTACGCATTTCGTTCCTCAGAACTTCGCCCCAAGGTCCGTTGTCGGGTCGATCCGGCAGTGGCAAACGGCTCCCAGGCTAAGGCTGCCATTTGGCATATTGCCTGACCGCCGCCCCAGCGCGAAGCTGGATAAAGCGCAATTACAGACTCGCGTATTGGGTAACCGCAGACTCCCGTGTTTGGTCGCCTAAGGATCAACCGAAAAATAACTTCCGTTTTACCCGGCCCCTCACCCTGCCGTCTCCCGCAAGGGGAGAGGTGTCGCGGAGAAGTTATTTTTCGGCCGATCCTAAGCGACGCGAGGCGTGCCTTTCGGATCCACCTCAGCCTGTTTCGTATCGCCCGCAAGATGCCGGCTTAAGTCGTGCTCGTTTAGCCCTACGGCAAATTCCTGGCAGATAAATAGGACGAATATTGTATGCGTAAGTGGTGGAAAGACGCCCTCCGTCGTAAGCCCCGCCCCAGTGCCACTCGCCGCACCAACAGCCGCGTGTTGGGCTTCGAGAATCTGGAAGACCGCCGCATGCTGACCTCGGCGCTGACGCCGGTGCAACCGGTATTCGTCCAGGAGGGGCCGGCGCCGATCACCAACCCGGCATCGACAGCCACCAACGATATCCCGAGATCGACCAGCGGGTCCGTGCAGGCGGTGGCCATCGACACGGCGTTGAACTCATCCGGCGGCATGGTGTTCATCGGCGCAGTCAACGGCGGCATCTGGGAAACTACGAATTACACGAACACCAGCTCTGGTCCCACCTGGGTGCCAATCACCGACCAGGACAACATCATTCTGACGACCAGCGGCACGGCGGCGCCGGCCGCCACCACTGCCACGCCGACTTCGGGGCTCGATGCCGCGATGGCCATCAGCGCGCTGGCCGTGGACACCAGCACCACCCTGCCCGGCGGCCTGGCCCCCGGCAGCACGCTGGTAGCGGCTACCGGCGTTTATAGCGACGTGGGGCTCAACGGCACCGGCGTGACCGGCGTGATCAGCGGAGTCTGGGAAGATCTGACGGTTGGAACCACGGTCACGACGAATCCCGTCTGGTACGAAGTGGCGGGCATTCCCACCAAGAATTATGCCGCCGTGGCCGTGGGTTCGGATTCGACGCTCAGCGGCACGGTGACCCAGTACATCATGGCGGCCGATAACGGCGGCGCGCAGTATTTCACGCCGCTGACGCTGGTCACCAACACGGTGGGTGCGCTCTACGAATCGACGATGACTTACGCCAGCGGCGTGCCGACATACACGGCGTTCACGCCCGCCACGCCGTTGCCTGCCGGCGCGGTCACCGACGTGGTGCAGGATCCCAGCACGCCCACGACCTATTACGCCGCCGTTATCGGCGCCAATGCCGGCGTCTACCGCAGCCAAACCAACAACAACGTCAACGGCCAGCCGGTGAGCAACGGCGAAGACGGCAATACCTGGGTGCAGATTGCGGACATCGGCGACCTGCCCGAGCTGAGCGGGGCCCTGAATATCCGCTTGGCGGCCGGCAAAAATAACACGCTCTACGTGGGCATCGTGGGAGCCAACGATCAGCTTTCGAACGTCTACGTGACCAACAACGACACCAGCAACCTGGCGCCGACCGCGGCGGTGGACCAGGGAGTGAAGTGGACCAGCATGGGCACGCCGGGCACGGCCGATGGCGGGATTAACTCGTATGATCTGGGCGCGTTGAATTTTGCGATCGCGGTGGATCCGAACAATTCGTCGCAGATTTACGTCGGTGGCGACTTTGCGCCGCCATCGCAGTCGACGGGCACCTGGCCCAATACCACCGGCTCGGCGGAAGACACGGGCGTCGTCTTCCGCGGCAACGTGAGCGGGGCAGCGACCACCTGGACGAACCTCGTCGGCAATGGCGGCCAGGGCACTTCGCCGCCGGGTGGCACCCGCGTGCTGAAGCTGCTGCCGACCGGCGAGTTGGTGGAAGGCAACGATGGTGGCATCTACGATCGGACGTCGCCCACGGGAGGCGGAATCTGGGTGTCCCACAACGGCATGATTCCCACCACGCCGTCGACGGCCTCGAACTCCCTGTCGGCCACCGAATTCTATTCCGTGGCCTACAACCCCCTGGCCAATTCGATCATCGGCGGCACGCAGGATCTGGGCGTCACCGAGCAGGTGGCGCAAAACGCCGACCAGTGGAACACCGTGTCGGTCAGCAATGCCAACGAATCGGTGACGCCGACCACCAATCTCACAACGGTCAGCCCGATCGGCATCAGCGGCGGCCAAGTGGCCGTCGCTGCCGATCCGGGATCCAGCAACGACATCCTGTACGCCAGTGACGACTACTTCAACAATTTCTTCGTCCAGAACCTCAGCACGACGATGACCACGCCCCCGGCGACCACCACGCCCACGATGCTGGTCGATGGCTCCGGCGGCCAGACGGTGTACCAGGTCGAGGACAACCTGGGGACCGGCCCCACGTTTAGTTTCCAGACGCCGATCGTGGCCAATGCCGACGCGGTCGCGGGCAACAAATGGCTCGTCGTCGGCTCGGATTACGTGTACGAGAGCTTTGACGGCGGGGCCACCTGGACGGCTATTCAAGGGTTGTCGGGCACCGGCAGCAGCGCGCAGCCCGTCGGCGGCGTCGGTCCCGTGACCTCGATGGCCTACGGCGGTGTGTATCAGGGTTCGGACCAGGGGAGCCAGTACGTCTTGTGGGTCGGCAGTTCCGGCTCGTACGGCCTGTATCTGCGCGTGTTGCAAACCTTTGCCACCGGCAATGGCGGCACGTATCTGAATCCCACCAACATCCTCGTGCCCCAAACGAGCTACCCGGGCGGTTCGCCGGTGGGCGTTGTCATGAATCCCAGCAACTGGACGCGGACGTACGTGGCTGACAATGCGAACGTCTACCTGGCCGCCGTGCCCTTCAACGGCAGCACCACGACCGGCAACACCAAATTCACTTCATTGGCGGGGCCGGGCAGTGGCTTCAAGATCAGCGGCATCACGTACGTTCCGCTGGCCACCGCGAATCCCGATGACGCGGTCGTGGTCTCCGGTTTTAACGCGCTCACCCCGTTGAATACGGGCGTGTA
>DATCFX010001003.1:0-1505 GCA_036509275.1 Pirellulales bacterium
GGAGTTCGGATTGCTGATGGTCACCTGATAAGTCGTATCGTTGCCGACGGCCACCGGGTCGCGCGTGTCGCTCACGGACATCGACAGCGGTGCGGCCGGGCCGGTAATCGCCAGGCACGCCTGGCCGTCGGCTCGCGCGCCTTCCTGGCTCGTGACCGTAATGCGATTGCAGGCACTGGCGGCCGGCGAGAGGCAGCGGCAATTCACCTGGAAGCGGATGGTTTTGCCCGGCGGCAGGGTGTCGACCACCCAGATCAAGTCGTCGCCGGCGAAGGAATGTCCGTCGGTGGCGCTGACCGGATCGAGTGCCAGGTCGTAATTGTCGGCAATTTTCAAATTGGTCGCCGGCACGGTGCCGGTGTTGCTGACGTCCATCACGAACGCGGCGACGTCGCCGACGGCCTTGGTCGTCGGCCCGGTCTTGGTGACGCTGAGCACCGGCTTCACTCCTGGCTGAGCGGGCGGCTGAGCGGCTGGCGGAACCACCGGCGGCGGCGTTACGGGCGGGGCCGCCGCAGCCGTGACATTCACGCACGCCTGTCCGCTAGCCCGCACTGCTCCCTGCCCCGTGACTTCCACGGTGTTGCACTGCGATCCGGGCGCGGTGGCCTGGAATTTGATCGTAATCACGCGCGATTCGCCCGGCTGCATGTCGGGTAAGTCGCGTTCGATGGGGCTGGCGGAAACGGCGTGCTTTAGCCCGCGGTCGAAGCGGTCGACGACCACGAGTCCCAGCGCCGGCGCGGCGCCTCGATTGGTGATGGTCGCCGTGAAGCTGACAGCCTGCCCGACCAGGGCTTGCGCCGGCCCGACGACGCGGACTTCGATGCTGGGGGCCAGGATCGTCGTCGTGGTGCAGTCTTGGGCGGTCACGCTGCTAGCAGTGGTCACCGTGGCGCACGCGTTGATCGTGCCGGCCGTGTCGGCTCGATAATTGGCTTCGAGCGTCCGGATCTCGCGGGGTTGCAGGTCGCCCAGCCGCCATTGCAGCATACTGCCTGCGGCGGCCGCCCGCAGACTCGTCTGCGCGCCGGCGGCCGCATCGTCCGGCCGGTACTGCGCGTTGCTGCTGGTTACGAGCGTGGCAGGAGGATTGCTGCTGACCAGCGTCAGCCCGGCGATCGTCGGCTGGTTGACGACCACGTCTTTGGCAACTTGGTTGCTGGGGTTTTGCACTTCCAAGCGGTACGTCAGCGTGGCGCCGGGGGCTCCCTGCGAGGGTCCGATCATGCGCAGCGACAGGGGCGCGTGGTCGGCGGCGCTCCAAGTCTTGATCGCGATGCCGTCGCCGGCGATGAGCTGCGTGCCATCGCCGCCGGGCACGTTGGCCGGTCGCAGCACCTGCACTTGCACCTGGTTGGTGCCGCTGGTGGGCGTGACTTGAAAAATCTCGGCGCTGGCCTGTCCCAACTCGTTGGTCGGGACCTCAATCACCTGGCGGCCATCGGGCACAAACCCGGCAGCCGGTCCGCTGGTGATCTGATACCGCACGCGCCAGCCGGCCA
>DATCFX010001004.1:0-1138 GCA_036509275.1 Pirellulales bacterium
AAGGACCCTCGTGGCAATATCTACAATCAGCCATTCTTCTTCCGGTGCCCGTTCCGATCGCGCTTTGGAACGAGCCCTCACCGCGGCCCGCACGGCGGCTGAAAACCGTGGCCGCGACATCATGATCCTCGACTTGCGCGACCTCACCTCCGAGTTCGATTACTTCGTCCTGGTCACCGGTTCCAGCGGCCGCCAACTGCGAGCCATCAGCGAAGAGATCGACCATGTCCTCGAAGACCAAATGCACGACCGCCGCTTGGGCATCGAGGGCTATCAGGACAACCGCTGGATTCTGCTCGACTACGGCGACATCATCGTCCACCTGTTCGACGCGGACGCCCGGTCGTATTACGCCCTGGACCAGCTGTGGGGCACCGCCAAGCGGATTCCCTTCGACGCCGCCGATGCCGCCGGCAACCTGCGGCGGCTGGGTTCCTGAGAGTTGCGGAGCACCCGTAGGCCCGGCGAGCCGAGCCGGGCCGCGTTGGACTTGCGATTTAGCACGGCTTGCTGCGCCACGCTTTGCTGCGCTTTCGTCAAACGTGGTGCCGCTCGGCTCGCGGCACCTACGGAGCCATTGCCAGCGCGGCTTCTAGTTACTACATAGAAGCCATGAACGTACTCGACGAACTGCGCCGCCGCTTTGCTGCGGCCTTGGAGCCGCTGGCCGGGCCGGATGAGTTGCCGGCCCTGCTGGAGATGATCGCCGTCAGCCAGGACGCCAAATTCGGCGACTACCAGGCCAATTGCGCCATGCCGCTGGGCAAACGACTGGGCCGGGCACCGCGCGTCGTGGCCCAGGAGATTGTCGAGCGGCTCGACGTGGCCGACCTGTGCCAGCCGCCCACGATTGCCGGTCCCGGCTTTATCAACCTGCGGCTGGCCGATGCCTGGCTCGAGCGGCAGTTGGCGGCGATGGTCGGCGACGAGCGGCTGGGCGTCGCGCCGGTCGAGCAGCCGCGGACGTTTATCATCGACTATTCGGCCCCCAACGTGGCCAAGCCGATGCACGTGGGCCATGTCCGCTCGACGGTCATCGGCGACAGCCTGTATCGGCTGCTGAAGTTCCTCGGCCACCGGGTCACGAGCGACAACCACATCGGCGACTGGGGCACGCAGTTCGGGATGATCATTTAAG
>DATCFX010001005.1:0-5082 GCA_036509275.1 Pirellulales bacterium
CAGTTCGCCGGCCATCAACCCCAAGAGCATCGTGGCGATCGACGGCACGAAGTTCAGCGTGCAATAGCCGGCCGGGTTGAACCGGAACGGCTCTTGGCGCGGAAACAGGTTGAGAAACTTGCGATCGGCGTCCGCCGCGACGTTCGTGTTCTTGCTCCAATGTGCCTGCTCGCCCGGCAGCACGTCGGCCGGCTGAGCGCCGACCGCGGCATAGTCGTAGCCGGGCCCCGGCAGCGGATGTTGATAAAACAAGTAGCCATATCCGCCCAGCGCGGCCGCCAGCACCAACGTCTGCAAAATCACGCCGCGATTGACCAGCAGAAATACGAACAGATATCCCAGGCCGATTTGAGCCAGCACGTTGGTGAAGACGAAATTGGTTTGGGTGTGCGGCAACTGGCTGGAGAGCAGAATCGCCAACAGCACGAGAATCACGCAGCGTACGGAGACGTGTCCCAGCGTGGCGAGATACGATTTGCCGGCAGCCCGGCGCGAGGCATACGAAAATGGCAATGCCACGCCCACCAGGAACATGAACGACGGCTGAATCAGATCCCAAATCGCGCAACCTTGCCACTCGACGTGCTGAAATTGCTGCGCAATGTTCGGCCACCAGCTATCGGGCAACGTTTTGGCCACGACAGGAATACCAAAACCGGCCGAGGCCATCAGCAGCATGACCAGCCCGCGATATGCGTCCACCGATGTCAGCCGCGCGCTGAGCTTGGCGTCCTTGGCCGCCGGCGGCTTGGAGCTAGCCTTGTCTTTTTCGCGATCCTTGGGCGGCTCCTTGCCCTGCTTTTCGGCGGGCGGGGTTGCCGGTTTGCCGCCGCCCAGCGGTTTCAAGGTCGGTCCGCTGGCGGCAGGGGTGGATAGTGGCGGGTCTTTCATCGCCATGGCAATCGCTCAACTGGCTGGGCATGTGGCTGGATGTGCGGCTGGACGCGGGAAGCGGGCAGTGGCACCATCGTAATCGATCCGTGCATTACTTGCCAAAGCCGATTTTGCCGTAGGCCCGGCGAGCCGAGCGGGGGCCTCTCGGAGCGGCGCCACTCGCGCTATAAATGCCGGTCGGCTAAACGTACGCGCTGCTTTGAGGAGACGACGGCGGCGGGCTAGACTTCGCGGCGCTTGATCATCGTGATTTCGTTGCCGGTGGCATTGTGTCGGACTTCGTCCATGAAGGTGCGGATGAGCAGCAGGCCGCGGCCGCAGATTTTTTCCAGATTTGCCGGATCGGTGGGATCGGGCAAATGCGAGGGATCGTAGCCGGGTCCTTCGTCGCGGACCACGTACACGGCTTCGTCGCGCGTGATTTTCACTTGCACATGGACCTGGCGGTGCATGTAGGGCGCTTGCTGGCGGCGCTGCTCCGCCAGGCGCTGATAGCCCACGTCGTCGCGCTCGCGCAGCTCGGAGCTAAGCTCGAGGTTGCCGTGATCGATGGCGTTGATCAGCGCCTCGTGCAGTGCGATGCCCAGCCGCGTGCGCACCGTATCATCGCACAGCCCGAGCCGCACCAGGTCCTGCCGCGCCAGGTCCACCAGCGGACAGAGCAGGCTGGTGTCGTTGGGCAGCACGAGGTCCCATTGAGACTCGAACAGGCAATTGGCCAGCTTGCCTTGATCGCGGTCGGCGCGGGCCACGGCCAGCACGCTGTCGATGGTCTCGAGCAGCTCGTAGGCCAGCCGGCTCTTGGGCAGGTAGCTGGCCGCGCCTTTTTGCAGGGCCTGCACGGCGATATCTTCGCTGCCCTGCGCGGTCATCAGCACCACGGGCACCAGTGGATACTCGCGGCGCACGGCGGTCACCAGGTCCAGCCCGTTCATCCGCGGCATCTGCAAATCGGTGACGACGATGTCGGGCATGCGCTGCCGCATGCACTCCAGGGCCTCGTTGCCATCCGCGGCATATACGACCGAAGAGTTGTAGTTCTTTTCCAGCAGGCTACCGGCCAGACGCCGATCGACCGCGGAATCATCGACAACCAGCACGTGGGCCATGTCGCATCCTCGCGCAAAAAGGATCGGCTACGGTTGAAGGCAGTGTGAAACGCATCGGTCAGCGCTTAGCGGGCGCCCAACTCCGACAACTCGGGCAGCAGGGCGTCAATCTCCTTCTCCAGCACACTAAGTGCCGCGGGTACCCCTGTAAAGGTACCATCCCTGGCCAGCGTTTCCAGCCTCATGGCCGCTTCAAACGCCCGGCGGGCGGCGAAATTGCCGACCGAGCCCTTCAGCGTATGGGCCGCCAGTCGCAGGGCGGGGGCATCTTCGTCGGCCGCCGCCTGGCGGATCGTGGCCAAAAGCTTGGGGCATTCCTCCAAAAACACCTCGATCAGCTCGCCCAGCAGCTCGCGGTCGCCGCTCAAGCGGCCCACGGCGGCGCTCCAGTCGACGAGTTCAGCGGCGTCCTCGTCGGCGGACGATTCCGGCAAGTCGCCGGCGGCCGAGCCCGCCTGGTTCTCGACCGCGTCAAACAGCTCTTTGGCCCGCACCGGCTTGGACACGTAGCTGTCCATGCCAGCCGCCAGGCAGCGCTCCCGATCGCCTTTCATGGCATGCGCCGTCATGGCGACGATCGGCAGGTGACCGCCGTGGGCCTGTTCGTACTTGCGGATTTCGGCCGTGGCCTCGAAGCCGTCGACCAGCGGCATTTGCACGTCCATCAGCACCAGGTCAAACGCGCCGCGCCGCACGGCCTCGATCGCCTCGCGGCCATTGGTTGCCACGGTCACGCGATGCCCGCGCCGCTCGAGCAGCCGCACGGCCACCGTCTGGTTCACCACGCTGTCTTCGGCCAGCAAAATATCGAGCGGTCGCGAGGCCGGGCCGTGGCCTTCGGCAGACGACGGCGCGGCGATCGCCTGCTCGCTGCCCACGGCGGCTGCAATGGCATCGAACAGTTCGGAAGGCTTGATCGGTTTGACCAGGTAAGCCGAAATGCCCGCCGCATGGCAGCGGGCCACGTCGTCCATCTGGCAGCCCGAGCTGAGCATCATGATCGTGGCGTCGGCCAGCAGGTTGTCGTCGGCGATCTGCTGGGCGAGCATGAAGCCATCGACGTCGGGCATGTGGCCGTCGACGAGCACCAGGTGGTACGGCTGCCGGGTCTCGATCGCGGTGCGAATCCGATCCAGCGCCTCGGGCCCGCCGGTGGCGGTCACCGGCTGCATCTGCCAACTGGCGAGCATGTCGTGCATGATCACGCGGTTGGTCTCGTTGTCGTCGACGACCAGCACGCGCAGGCCCTCGAGGCTGGCAGCGCGCAGCCGCGGCTTGAGCGCGGACTGCGGGCGCCAGCCGAAGCGGGCGGTGAAGTGGAACGTGCTGCCGCAGCCGGGCGTGCTCTCGACCCAAATCCGACCGCCCATCAACTCCACCAGGCGGCTGGAGATGCTCAGGCCCAGCCCCGTGCCGCCGTATTTGCGCGTCGTCGACGTATCGGCTTGCTCGAAGGGTGCGAAGATCGACTCCTGCTTTTCGGCGGCGATGCCGATGCCCGTATCGCGCACCGACACGTGCAGCGCGATCTGCTCGTCGGTCTGCGATTCCTTTTCGATGGCCAGCACGATTTCGCCCTGTTCGGTGAACTTCAGCGCGTTGCCGACCAGGTTCACCACCACCTGCCGCAGGCGGCCAACGTCGCCGATCAGGCAGTCGGGCACGTCGGGCCGTACGGCGTACGCCAACTCGACGCCGGTCTTTTTGGCCCGTACGGCCAGCGACTTCAGGGCGTCGCCCAAGCTGTCGCGCAGGGCGAACTCGCAGGCGTCCAGTTCAAGCCGTCCGGCCTCGATCTTGGAGAAGTCCAGAATGTCGTTGATGACTGCCAGCAGCGAATCGGCGCTTTCGCGGACCATGTTCAGGTACGAGCGCTGCTCGCTGGACAGCGGCGTTTCCAGCAGCAACTCGGCCATGCCGATGACGCCGTTCATGGGGGTGCGGATCTCGTGGCTCATGTTGGCCAGGAACGCGCTTTTGGCCCGGTTGGCGGCTTCGGCCTGCTGGTGGGCCCGGCGCAGCGCGGCTTCGGTCTTTTTCAGCCGGCTCACGTCCCAGCTCATGCCCTGCGTGCCGCAGACGCGGCCGTCGGCATCCAGCAGCGGGGCTTTGAACGTCTGGATATACGTCTCCTCGCCGCTGGTCTGCCAGAACCGCTCGATGTCCTCGAACAACTGCGCGGTTTCCATCACGCGCGTATCGTCGCGCCGGTATTTTTCGGCCATCTCGACCGGGAAATAGTCGAAATCGCTCGTGCCCACGATCTCCGCCAACGGGCGGCCCAAGGCTTGCGACAGCAGTTGATTGCCGAACGTGAAGCGGCCTTCCACGTCTTTGTTCCAAATCGTCAGCGGCAGGCTCTCGACCAACGACATGTAACGGGCATTCGATTGCCGCAGGGCCGCTTCGGCCTTCTTCTGCTCGGTAACGTCGGCAAACACGGCCACGCCGCCAACGACTTCGCCCTTTCCGTTGCGCAGCGGGCTGGCCGCGATGCTCAGCCATTTCATTGTGGCCGAGTCGGGCGGCTTCACCAGCAGCTCGACGCCGTGGCTCGACTGCCCACGCATGGCGCGCACCAGCGGCAGCCGTTCGGTTGGAAACGGTGTGCGGCCGTCGGGCAGAAACAAACCGTACCGGTCAGACCAGGCGTCGGTGCCCGCCTCGATCCCGCCTTGCTCGAGGATTTGCTTGGCGGCCGGATTGAAAATCAGGAATTTTCCTTGTGCGTCGCAGACCACGACGCCGTCGCCCATGCTGTCGAGAATCGATTGCAGGATTCGCGTCTGCCGGCGGAGTTCCTGTTCCGACATGGCCAGCTCGCGCGTGCGGTTGGCGACGTGCTCCTCGAGCACGGCGTGCCGGCCGGCCAACTCTTCGGTCATGCGGTTGAAGGTGCGCGCCAGGTCGCCGATCTCGTCGTCCGACTTGACGGCGACGCGCGTCGCCAACTCGCCGGCGGCCACGGCCTCGGCAGCGCGGGCCAGGTCGACGATCGGCCGCGAAAAACGCCGTGCCAGCAGGTAGCTCGACAGCACACCCACCAGCAGCACGCCGAAGCGCTGGGCCCACAACAAGT
>DATCFX010001006.1:0-1267 GCA_036509275.1 Pirellulales bacterium
CCGCCGAGCGTCACCGTGGAGACAAACTTGCCGCCGAGCACGATGTTGCCGGTCGGCGCCGTGATCGTCATCCCTTTGCCGCTGTCGGTGGAAAAGCCCATCGACCAGCCCGAGCCGACATTGGCGATCGGCGGCAGGGTCACCGTCATCGACGAGCCAGGAGCGTTGAAGCTGGAGATCGACATTCCGTCATCGATCGGTGCTGCCGTGTAGCTCGCAGTCGCCGGAAACATCCATTGCGGGCGGGAGCCTGTTCCCTGCACGGTGATGCCGACCGACTGCGGCCCGTAATTGACGACGGCCCCGCCATAGTTGGGGTTGATTAGGGTGTTGCCGAGGCTCGCTGTCGCGTTGACCGCGGTGGCGCAGTCGAAATAGGGCGACACAAAGGTGTTCAGACCATTGTGATTAAAGGTAATCGACAGGCAGGTCGGCGAGGCCTCGAGATCGAGCCCGACAAAGGTATTGGAAAAATTGTACCCGTTTTCGAGCACGATGCCGCGGCCGCCGGCGGCCGTCGCGGTGCCGGCGCCGGAGACGCGGGAAAATTGCATCTGCTCAAACGCCATCCCCGCTGCACCTCCCGCCGAATCGCAGACCGCATAGAGATCGCTGTCCAGCACATAGTTGAACTGACAGGCTCCAGCCGCGGCACTGGTGCTGGCGTTGTTGACAATCAGATGGTCGAGCTTGGCCGAGTTATGAGCATCGGAAAAATCGGGCTTGCCAAAGACCACGGCGTACGCCGGGGTATTGGCGTTGACGAACAGAGAACCCTCTTCCTTGAAATAGAAACAACCAGTGGGACTGGCCGGAGTGCCTCCGCCGCACTGGATCTGCAGCACCGGCCCGGCGGCAATGGCGCGGCCGTCGATGACCGCACCCTGCGAAATCAGGCGAAAGCCATTGCTGGCCTGACCGGCGTAGTCGATGGTCAGCTGCGAGGTGACCTTGTAGGTCCCGGCCGGGATATGCACCGGCCAATCATTGGTGATGGCGCTGTCGATCGTGCTCTGGATCGCGCTGGTGTCGTCATGGCTGTCATCGCCGACGGCGCCGTTGCAGCGCACATCGATCCATGGCCGGCCCGAGCACATCAAAACATCGCCGCTCAAAGTTGCGGTTCCGGTCGTCGTCAAGGTCGAGAAATCGCCCGGCGACTGGGCCAAAGCCGGCATCGCGAAAGAGAGGCTCGCTACGCACAGCGCTATGGCTGGAAAGAGCTTCATCGCCTGACGCTCCCGCTCGCATGTGACCGCCGCCGCCC
>DATCFX010001007.1:0-6502 GCA_036509275.1 Pirellulales bacterium
CGATACGCGCAAAACACTGCCGGGCTGGCGGCGGCTGGAGAAATACGCCGTCCGCATGGGCGGCGGCACGAACCACCGGCTGGGGCTGTTCGACGCCGTGCTGATCAAGGACAACCATTTGGCCCTGGGCGCCGGCGAGCAGGCCGCCACGCATTACACGCCGGCGGAGGCAGTGCGGCGGGCGCGGGAGTTTTTAGCGCAGCACGAACCGGACGAAGCGCGCGCAGACATGCTCGTGGAGGTGGAAGTCGACTCGCTGGCGCAGTTGGCCGAAGTTTTGCCCGAGCGGCCCGACATCGTGCTGCTGGACAACATGCCGCCCGACGTGTTGCGCCGGGCGGTGGCCATGCGGGACCAAGGTTTTTCGCAGGTCCAACTCGAGGCTTCCGGCGGGATCAGCCTGGCCACCATTCGCGGCGTGGCCGAGTCTGGCGTCAACCGCATCAGCGTCGGCGCGCTGACGCATTCGGCCGCCTGGCTGGACGTGGGGCTGGATTGGAAAGCTCCGTAGGTCCGGCGAGCCGAGCCGGACTGCGAGCAGTGCTGGGCCACCCGACCGTGGCGCTATGCCGGCGCGAGCATCCCGCCAGGAATGCTTGCCCGGACAAACCGCCGCGGTGCGGCCTGCCTGACGATTCGCTCAAGCGCCCCGATCGGGCACGGCTCCAGAACTTCGATTCCGAGCAGCCGGCCTTGCCGGTCGTAGTCGGCGAACACGCTGCCTTCCACTCGTTCTTTTGTTTTCGCCGACTTGCCTTTGCGGAAGCGAAGGTAGACGGCCATGATTTGGCCGGTGCGGTCATTCGCTTCGACAGTAACCGCAAAGCTGTATTTTTCCATTTCGCGTTTTGCTGCCTGGAGGGCCATGACCGTCACGATGCAGATTCTATCGGGCCAGCGCTCGAAAACCACGTCGACATGGGGCTCGATTGGGACAAGCAACGCCCAACTGGCCACGGCTACTGAGCGACATGGCAGTTCGGCAGGCCAGCCAACAGATTTTGCACGCCGGCCGGGGTAACGTGCGTGCCGCTGACAAACAGCGAGTCCAACGCCGGGAGCTTTTGCAAATGCACGAGCCCTCGGTCCGAGACGCGTGTCAAGTAGAGTTCTAAGGTGGCCAGTTTTCGCATCCGGCCAAGATGCACCAATCCGGCATCGTCGACTTGAGTGTCCCCCAGCTGCAGCCACTGCAGCTCCGTCAAGCCGGCCAGTTGCTCGATCCCGGCCGATGTCACAGCCGTGTGGTCGAGGATCAGCGATCTCAGGTGCCGCAGGCCGGCCACGTGTTTGAGGCCGGCATCCGAAATTTGCGTGCAGCGCAGATCGAGCCAGCGCAGCTCGGGCAGCGCACTGAGCCATCGCAGATCAGTGTTTTGGCATTTCCTCAGTCTGACACCGACGACCTGGCTTTCGCCGGGCCGCCAATCCTTGGCAAAGCCGCGTCCGTACTTGCCGTCGCTGAAATGCAGTTCACCGCCAAGCTTTTCGATCGCCGCAAGGGCACGAACCGGATCACGATGATCCCGC
Source organism: Pirellulales bacterium (assembly GCA_036509275.1). Taxonomy (GTDB): domain Bacteria; phylum Planctomycetota; class Planctomycetia; order Pirellulales; family PNKZ01; genus DATATB01. Next base: position 1,531 of record DATCFX010001007.1, read on the forward strand.
GCCACGCGCGCCAACAAGATCGTCAGTATCAACTCGAGCACGAACAGCGACTTTAGACTGACTCGCATGCGGGCTCCCGTCCGCGGCACCTACTGGCGGCCCGCCGGCTTGGCGTTGGGGTCGGCCGCAAACAGGCCGCTGCCGTGCTCGAACTGGGCGCGGCGCTCGGCGTACTTGGGCATGAACTCGCCATTCGGATCGAAGATGTGATCCCCGCCGCGGGCAAAGGCCCCCTCCGACTCCGTCTGCACAAAGCCCAGCCAGAGCCGGTCAGGAGAGAAGCCGAAGAACGACGGCTGCTCGGGCTGAAAGCCGCCGCTCATGAACTCGCGCGCCAGCGGCGCGGTGTGCAGCGTCATGGTCCCGAAGCAGATCACGACCCACGAAGTCCAAGCGGCGAATAGCACGCTGCCGCCCATTTCCACCGGCTTGGGAAACCGCAGCTTGTACTTGCTCACCGCGTCGGTAGCAAAGCGCAGACCGAAGGCAAACAGGGCGAACAGCAGCCACAGCACGAAGATGTCGACGATGTACACGGCGCTGGGCATCACGCCTTTGATCCAGCCGGCCACCGGCTCCCAGAAGTTCGTCGCCAGCAAGGCCGCCGTGACGACATTGACCAGGTTGATCGCGTTGCCCCACAGACCCGAGGGAAACAGCAGCGCCGCGATCAGGATGAACAGCACGAGCAACAGGATCGGAAAGAGCATCGCCATGAAACAGACTCGTTTAAAATTGCGGGATCGGTGGTCCGGATCGATTTATTCTTTGAGTGCCCGCATCAGTTCGGTGAGCGACGTAACGCCTTGGGCCACCAGGCCCGCGCCTTCTTCTTGCAGCGAGCGCAGGCCGGCCTTGCGGGCGGCCTGCTTGACGGTCTCGAGCGTGGGTTGCTTGATAAGCGAGGCACGCACGCCATCGTCGATGACCAGCAGTTCGAAGATGCCGACGCGGCCGCGGTAGCCGGTCCCCTGGCAATCGCGGCACACCGGCGGCGGCTTCTTACCATCGGTCGGCGGCTGCGGCGGCCGGTAGAGCTGTTCGGCCGGCGAGCCCATCGCCGCCAACTGCTGCGCCGTTTGCGGCGGCGTGGGATATGCCTCTTTGCAGGTCTCGCACAAGCGCCGCAGCAGCCGGCCATTGACCGCGGCGGTGACCACCGGCACGAACTGCTTCATTGGCACTTTGAGCATCAGCACGCGCAACAGCGATTCCGGCGCCTCTTTGGCCCGAATTCCGCCGATTATCAGCCGGTCTTCGGCGATCTCGTTGCACAACATGGCGGCCGAGGGGCCATCGGCCAACTCGGGAACGATGTATACGTCCGGATATTGTCGCGAGAGCGCCGGCAGCACGGTGGCCACGGTCTCTTGCTTGCTGGAGTCGAATGTCGTCATCGTGACGTTCTCGACCGCCAGTTCCTGGGCTCCCGCGTCTTCGATGCCCGACACCGAGCGCATGAAGCGGTCGACGGCCGTAGCCGTGGCCGCCACGAGCGTGCTCAATCCGCCGCCTGGCGGGGCGCTGACTACGACAAAGCCGCGCTTTTCATCGACGATGGCCTTGAGCTTTTCCTGCATCGCGGTGGACATGCCCAACTCGGACAGCCGGGCCTTGGTCAAGGTGCCGGTATCGAGGCTCACGATGGCCCGCTCGCCGGTCTTGACTCCCTGGCTGCTGAAGCGGCACAAGTATTTGGTTTTCTCGCGTTGGGCAGTGAACGTGCCGCGCTGCGGGGCGACGCGCTCGGCCGGATTGAGGTTGGCCAGCGTCTTCATGACCTCCAGGATCGAGTCGCCCGCCTTGCGGTCCTTGGGCGGCTCGTCGTTCCAGACGCCGTCGATCTGAAAGCGGACGGCCACCTGCTCGCGGCTGAAGTCGAGCATCACGGCACCGGCCCGGCGCTGGATGGCTTCCCAGATCAGGTCGCCGCAGAAGGCGAAGCCGAACATCTGCTTGGCCTTGAACTGATTGGCCGAATCCTCGCGGTCGTTGGCTCCACCCTGGGCTTTGAGGGCGACCTGCGCCTCGTTTTTCTTTTTGGCCTCGACGGCGATCTTGATGCCCAGCGGCCGCAGTTGGCCGGCGGCCCAGTAGCGCAAGTGCTCGCGTGAGAACACGTGGTCGGCCGGCAGCAGTTTGGCGTTGCGGTCGCGGACGTAGGCCCCCAGCGGCACGACCAGCGCGGCCACCATGATTGGAAGCCCCAGCCAGAACCAGGGCAGAATCCAGCAGGCGATCGCCGCGGCGATCAACGGCCAGAACAGCACCAGGTTCCAGGTCGTCGGCCGGTTCTTGTGCCGCTGGGCATCGCGGTTGACCCAGTCGGCCGAACGCACCCAAGCCAGGAAGACCAGCCAGAAGATGGCGATCTTCACGATGCTCAGATAGAGTCCCGGCCCGTAGTGAAACTCCAGGGGATTGGTGGGGAAGTGGCCGGTGCCGGTCGGCCACTTTTCCGAAGTTTGAGCCCAAGCCGGCGCCGCGTCGGCCAGAGCCGCCGCCATGGCTGCCAGCCACAAGCCGCTGGTGCGATGCATGCGGTGCGTTTCCAGGATTACATAATGCCGGGCTGCGAGACGGAGATACCTTTGAGCGCCATTTTCAGGGCTTCGACGTTGGGGGCCACCTCAAACGCGGTGGGCCGATCGATCAGTTCGCGATCGACCAGATTTTTCAGGCTCATCGTGAAGTCCTGCATACCTTCCTTCTCGCACATGCGGATGGCGTCGGCTAGTTTCTCATCGCGCTCTTCGAGAATCAACTTCCGGATCGTGGAATTGAACAGCATGACTTCCACCGTCGGCACGCGGCCCACGCCTTCCTTGATCGAGGGCAGGAGCTTCTGCGCCACGATGGCCTTCATGTTCATCGCCAGGGCCGATCGTAGCGAGCCGTGCATCGACTGCGGAAACAGGTCGAGGATGCGGCCCACGGTCGACGGCGCGGTCGAAGCGTGGATCGTGCCGAACACCAGGTGGCCCGTCTCGGCCGCGTGAATGGCCGTCATGAAGGTTTCTTCGTCGCGCATTTCGCCCACCAGCATCACGTCGGGGTCTTCGCGCACGGCGTGCTTCATGCCGATGCCGAAGTCCTTGACGTCCAGGCCGATTTCGCGCTGGTTGATCAGGCACTTGTCTTCGGTGAACACGAATTCGATCGGGTCTTCGAGCGTCAGGATGTGCTTGCGGTAGTTGTGGTTGATCCAATCGAGCATCGAGGCGATCGTCGTGCTTTTGCCCGAGCCGGTGACGCCGGCCAGCAGCACCATGCCCTGGCTGAATTTGCACAGCTCGACCATGCTGGGCGGCAGGTTCAGCCCTTCGAAGTCGGGAATCCACTGGTTCACGCGGCGAGCCACGAGGCCCACGTGCCCGAGCTGCTGCAGCAGGTTCACGCGGAAGCGCCAGGGCTTGCCGTCGACGTCGATGGAATAGGCGAAGTCGGCCCCGCCCGTGTCGTCAAAGATGCGGCGGTTGCGCTCGTTGAGCATGGGGAAACAGAGGCGGACCATTTCCTCGTCGTCCACTAGCCCGCGATTCATGGGCCGCAACGTGCCATGCACGCGCACGATCGGCGGGCGGCCGACCTTCATGTGCAAGTCGCTGCCTTCCAGCTTCACTAGCGCGGTAAACAGCTTGTCGATTTCCAGCGCGACCTTCTTGCCGAGAAACCGTTCAACACCGGGGTCTTTTTCAGCTTCGATGGTCGCCATGTTTTTCCGTGCTCCTGACTGCAAATGGCCGGCTCGCCAATAAGCCGGGAATCGGCCCGCCAGCGGGCCGGCTAAATGATTTCACCGCTTCCGCCCCATCAAGCCGCCGAAGTCCGCCCGGCCAACCGCACGGCAATGCCGCGGCGGGCCATCTCTTGTTTCGTCTCTTCGATCGTAAACTCGCCAAAATGAAAGATGCTGGCCGCCAGCGCCGCATCGGCCTTGCCAATCGTAATGGCATCGGCCAGATGCTTGGGGTGCCCGGCCCCGCCGCTGGCCACCACCGGAATGCCCACGGCCTGGCTCACGGCCGCGGTCATCTCCAAATCGTACCCGTTTTTCGTGCCGTCGGCATCCATCGAGGTGAGCACAATTTCGCCCGCGCCCAATCGCTCGACTTCGCGGGCCCAGGCCACGGCTTCCAGCCCGGTGCTCACCCGGCCGCCGTTGATGTGGACTTCCCACACCGTGCGCCCGTCGCGTACGACCCGCTTGGGGTCGATATTCACTACCGTGGCGCAACACCCAAACTTGCGAGCCACGGCACTGACCAACTCGGGCGTGCGGACGGCCGCCGAATTGATGCTGACTTTTTCAGCCCCGGCTTGGATCAACTGCGTAGCATCCTCGAGCGTGCGGATGCCGCCGCCGACGGTAAAGGGCATGAAAATCGTTTCCGCCGTCCGCCGCACGACGTCGAGCATGATCGCCCGCCCCTCGTGGCTGGCCGTAATATCGAGAAACACCAGTTCGTCGGCCCCTTCGGCCTCGTAGCGGGCCGCCACCTCGACCGGGTCGCCCGCATCGCGCAGTTCCAGGAACCGGGTGCCTTTGACCACCCGGCCACGATCGACATCCAGGCAGGGAATCACGCGCTTGGCCAGCATGCGAAGGGCACCGGGGTAAGAATGTCGAAGCGTCGGCCTGCGTGGATTCCAAACGCATTGCCCGCTTGACGTTAGTGCAGAAGCATTCACTTTACGCCCCGACCGGGAGCCGGTCAACCGCCCGCCGCGCCCGGCGGGGAAAGCGGCTGGGCAATGGCGGCGTCGAAACGGCTGAAACGGTACTTTTCCAGAGCAGCCGGCAGCGGCGGCAGCGCGCCGATTTCGGCCGCGATGCCGGCCCAGGCGAGCAGCCCGGCATAGTGCTCTTCGCGGCTCAGTTCGCCCAACCAGGTGCAGCCGTCGCGAGAGAGGATCGCCACGACATTCGCGACATCGCACGGCCCGAGGCAGCCGCTGATCGTCAACTGCA
>DATCFX010001008.1:0-2982 GCA_036509275.1 Pirellulales bacterium
CACGTCACCGAGATGCTCTTGCCATTGCTGGTGCAAGCTCACGACCTGACCGCGTGGCTCGACCGGGATGTTTGGGACTCCAATGCCCGGCAAGTGCTCACACGGCACATGGCCGACGTGGCCGAAGGGCTCAAACGCTTCGACGCTTTCGTGGCTGCCGAAGGCCAACGGCTGCTCAAGCCCGACGAGCCGGATGCCGCTCGAGTGCTCTACGAGGTTCGAGCCCTCTTGCACACGCCGCTGCTGCCGGCGCTGGTGCGCGATCGGCTGCTGAAGCGCTTCGCCGAATTGAGCGCCGGGCTGCAAACCGACTTCGCCGCCGGCAAAAAACGCAGCGCGCCGGCCGCGGCAGGCGAGCCCGCGACGGCCCAATCCATCAGCTACGCCGAGCGTGCCGCCGGCCGGTGGCCATTGCACCCGGCACTCGCGCTGTTGAATAGCGAGCGAAATTCGCAAACCGCCGCGGGGACTTCGGCTTCGCCGGCCGATGCCGTCGTCAAACTCGCGGCATGGAATACGCTGTTGCGGACGCGACTCGTCGAAATGCCGACCGACATCCAGCGGCAACTCGCCACCGCGGCCGCCTCGAATGAACAGCCAGGCCAGGCGGGTCTCGGCCAGGCGGCCAGCCGGGTCCGAGCTGCCGCCGGCTATTGGTTCCCGCCCCTGGAGCGCGATCCGGTCGCAGTGCTCGCTCAGCGAAACCTGCAGCGGTTGTTGCTCTGGCAAGCCGCGCGGGCACTGGACGATTTTCTTGGGCCGGCCGCCAGCAATGAACCTCCCTACTTTGCCCGCACGGCCGACGCGTACTTGGAGAGCGTCAAGCGTGTCGGCGAAATGTCCAGTTCGATCGAGCAGGAATCCAGCCGGATTGCTCAGCTTCGCGACGCGCGGCTCGAGGCGGCGCGAGCGGGCCTCAGCATTCGGGCCAGCGACTTGCTGTTGACCGACGTGGCCAGCGACTCGACCGCGACGGTAGATCTCACGGCTGCCCAGCAGGCTGTGCCCGATGCGCTGCCACCGGGCTTTGCGACCGTATTCCTGCACGATGCCCAGGGGCGTCTGGCGACGGGAACTAAAACCGCGCCGATGCCGCCCCAGGCCGTTTCCACGGTGATCAAGTACCCGCTGGCCGGCACGGCACTGGCCGGCCGCGGCCCGCTGGTCGAGGCCAGTTGGTTATATCGCGGCAACGAAATCTCGACGTCGCTGCTGCTGCGTCCGCCGGGCGGATTGAAAGTGGACTTCGAGCCGTACCAGTACGGGCCGCCGCGCGTCACGGTCCACGGCCGGGGCCGCAAAAAGGCCTCGATGATGTTCATCCTCGACTGCTCGCACAGCATGACGGAACTGACAAGTTCCGAAGGCCCCGGCGACGACCAGCGCGTGTCGCGATTCAGCGCGGCCCAAAAAGCCCTCGAGCAGATGCTCGACCAATTGGCCGAGGACGATGCCCGCGTGGGCGTGCGATTCTTCGGCCATCGCGTTGGCTGGAATACGAAGCAGGCCGGGCAATTGCTCCGCCAGCCGGACTACCCGGGCGACATTCCCGACGCCCTGGTTCCCAGCACGGACGTGGAGTTGGTGCTGCCGCTGGGGCGGTTTGACGAGGCCGTTGCCGAGCCGCTCATCGAAAAACTGAAGAAGATCAAGCCCTGGGGTGAATCGCCGCTGTATTTGGCGCTGATCGAGGCGCTGGGCGATTTTGTCGGCGAGCCGGAAGACAGCGAGAAGAGCATTGTCGTGATCGCCGACGGCGTCAATTATCAATTCAACGCGCCCAGCCCCACGACCCGCGATGACGTGATCGCGGCCTTCAAGGGACGCAAGGTGGCGATCAACATCGTCGGCTTCGACATCCCCGGGCCCGAGGCGGCCGAAGCCCGCCGCGATTTCAGCCTGTTGGCCAACGAGACGGGCGGCAGTTTCGTTTCCGCCGCCAACGCCACGACACTGATCAGATCGCTCGAAAAGCTCTTGGGCCCGCAGGATTTTCGCGTGCTCGACCGGCAGGACGGCCTGGTGGGCAAGGCCCGGTTGGGAATCCCGGTCGTCGTGACGCCGCCGCCCGAGCGAGTGCAGTCGTATACCGTTTTGCTCGATCAGTTGATGGCGCCGGTCGAACTCAGCGGCGGCGAAAGCGTCGAGTTGTTTCCCAGCCGCGACGGCTTGCGGTTGGAAACGGCCCGCTACGACGTCGGCGATCCGCGCTATGTACCGGTGCTGGGTGGCCTGCACGAAACCAGCGGCTATCTGCTGGGCGTCCACCGGCCGATGCTGGTGGAAGACGCCGCGCATTTTCCGCTGTCGATCGTGCGCGACGATCGCAGCTTTGCCGCGCGGCCGGCGGAGGTCTGGATCGAGATCCGGCCCGCCCAGAGCATGCCGGACAAGGCCGGGCAAGTCGCCGTGTTCTACGATGCCAACTACCAGCCGGGCACGTCGGTGCCGGTCGAAAACTGCGTGGCCGGCAACTGGCCGGCTGCCGCCAAAACCGCGGTGATCAGCGCCTGGTTCAAGCGGCAGCCGACAGCGCCGGCGCGGGTCCTCAGCTTCGGCGACTTGCTGGGCCGGAAGTCCGATGCCGAACCGCTGGCCCCCATCGAGGGGCTGCCGGGCGTCAGCATCCAATTGCGCCTCGATCGCGATCCGAGGTCACGCGACGACTATCGCCTGGCAGTCGTCGAGCGGCACGATCTACACTCGCCCACGCTGGCGGCGCTCAAAGTCGAGACCGCTCCGATGGCCCAGCGCGTGGTGCATCGTTTCGACGCCGCGAATCGATTGGTCACGCACCAATTCTTCTTTCGCCGGGTCCCCCAGGACGGGATCAACGCATACGAACTACGATTGACCCTGGCCGCTGACGCCAAGGCCGAGGCTTACGCCGCGGAGCCGACCGAAGTCGTCGTATCGACGGCCAGCGACCTGATCCGCCTGGCGCCGCCCAAGAACAAGCCCTGACTCGCAGCGCGCCACATC
>DATCFX010001009.1:0-5140 GCA_036509275.1 Pirellulales bacterium
TCGATTTGAGCCTGCCGATGCTCGAGCGGGCGAGCCAGCGCATCGGCCAGCGGCCGCACGGCAGCCTGGTCACGCAGCAAGGCGACATTCGCGAGTGCCGGTTTGCCGCCGAATCGTTCGATATCGTGATGGCGGCCGCCGTGCTGCACCACCTGCGCAGCGAACAAGAGTGGGAAGCGGTCTTTCGGCAGGTCTGGGTCGCCCTGCGACCCGGGGGCGGCTTTTGGATCGCCGACCTGGTGAGCCACGATGATCCCGGCGTCCAACAGCTGATGTGGGATCGCTACGGCCAGTACCTGGTCCAGCTCAAAGGCGCGGACTATCGCGACCAAGTGTTTGCCTACATCCGGCGCGAAGACACGCCGCGATCGCTGACGTATCAGATCGAACTCCTTGCGCGGACAGGCTTTATGCCGATCGATGTACTGCACAAGCACGCCTGTTTCGCGGCTTTCGGCGGGATCAAACCGGCCGGCTCTCCCGGCCGAGCGGAGCCAACCCGGCTCCCCTGAAAGTGGCAAACCGCGTAAGAAAAAAGTGCGCGAGACAGGATTTGAACCTGCACGGTATTGCTACCGCCAGCCCCTCAAGCTGGTGCGTCTGCCAGTTTCGCCACTCGCGCATGTTCGTAGGAGGGCCGCAACTGAGTCTAAGCCATTTGCCCAGCCAGTCAAGGTTGCGGCTCGACTAGCTCCGGATCCGTGAGATGGTCGCTGAAGGCGATCCGCATGACTTGCGGCGCCTGGAACGTCCGTGGATGGACTTTAGGGTTATCGTTTAATATTCCGCATGCGACAAGGAGTTCCAAATCCGATCGCGCCGTTGGATAACTCACGCCGAACTTCTTGACGATCGCCGGAATTGTTAGCACCGGGTAGGTAAAGAGCACGTCAATAATCTGATGACTGCGTGGGCTAGGGCCCCGGCTTCTGATCTGCTCGTAATAGGTTTCGCGCAAGCGCTTAAATTCATGGCAGCGCCTGATCGAGTCGTTCGCCTGCTCGATTGTCCCGCGAAGGCAAAATTCGATCCATTGCGACCAGTGCGCCTTGGTGCTCACGGCAAACAGATTGCTGACGTATTCGTCCCTGTATCGCTCAAAAAACGCGCTGAGGTAGAGCCAGGGCATCGAATGGTGCATCCGGCGAGAAATCATCAGCGTCAGCAAAACGCGCCCCAGGCGACCGTTGCCGTCCCGAAATGGGTGGATCGCCTCGAATTGATAATGCACTAAGTAACAGCGCACGAGGGGATCGAGGCGAGGATGATCGGAATTGATGTAGTGCTCGAAATTGTCCATGAGCCGAGCAACTTCGCTGGCTGGCGGCGGTATGAAGCGCCCGCGTGACCCAATCTGAACCTGCATGTTTCTGAATTGTCCCGGCGACTTGTCATACCCGCGCACGCCATCCATGAGCACGGCATGCACTTCTTTGAAAAGCCGATTGCAGAACGGAAGCTCCCCGAGCAAGGTTAGGCCGCGTTCCAAGGCACGAGTATGATTGAACACCTCCTGCCACTCAGCCACTCGCCCCTCCCTGGACGTGGGCTCTATTGGGTCGAGTTCGTAGAGCAGTAACTGCGCCGCAGTTACGTGGGTTCCTTCGATGCTGGACGACGTGATGGCTTCGCGTGTTTGAAGCGGGCGCAAGAGTAGCTGCGGATTGGGCAGCGTTTGCCCAATGCCGTTCAGCGTTCCTAGAGCCTCCCGCGCCTCCGCCAGCAGTGGCCAAAGGCCAATATCGAACTCCCAATCAGGTGGCAATGGAGCCGGAACGAATGCCCAATCTTTCGCCTTGTTCTCCTTTTCGATTGCCACCAACCGACCAGGACACGCATCGCTGAACTTTGATTTGTCCATCGCTCGGTTCCTTGGCTTTTAATTGGCGCGAGTCATATTGAAATTATATCGATAAAATATTAATTGCGTGAATCAAAATTAAACTATTCACGCGTTTTATTTAATTCAATCGCTGCACCTTAAAGCATTGCGAAAAAGTATCCCACGCTGGTAATGGGCCAGCGGCTGGTCCATCAACGGCATCAAAAGCGAGAATCCGCAGATCTGGACCGAGGCGTTTCAGCAGCGCATCGTGAGCCGCGTGCGCGAAGCGGTCGAACTGGAAATCGCCTACGCCTGGGATTGCCTGCCCGACGGAATCCTCGGGCTCAACGGCGAGTTGTTCCGGGATTACGTGCAATTCATCGCGGACCGGCGGTTGGAGCGCATCGGCCTGCCGGCTGAATATGGCTCGCCCAACCCGTTCCCCTGGATGAGTGAGACCATGGACCTGGGTAAGGAAAAGAACTTCTTCGAGACGCGGGTTACCGAGTATCAGTCGGCCGCGGCCTTGAACTGGGAATGACGGCAACGCGTTAATTCAAAGGGAGCCCACGATGCACCCTTCGCGACCACCGTGCCAAGCCATGCGCGCGGTGCGGTGCGGTGCCAACCGTTGCCCTTAGCTGCGGCGCGGCCGGCGGCGGCGCTCGTGCTGCGCGACCAGGATGCTGACTTCTTCCTGGTTGCCGGCGCCGGCCGCCGCCAGGAATTCTCGGGCCAGTTCGACCAGCGCGCTCGCGCCGCGATCGCGGTTTTCGATCAGGGCCTGCGACAGCATCTCGATGGCCGGCCGCAAGGCGTGGCGGCCGGCAAGTTCCAGGTTTGTGCCGCTGGCCAGCAGCAGCGCATCGCCGGGTGCGATTTCGCGCTCGATGGCCGGGTAGGTCGCGGCGGGCTGCCGGCCGATGGCCAGCGAGCTTTCCACGAGCGACTCGCAACTGTGCTCACGGATGAGCAGGGCCAGCACGTCGCCGGCAGTGCCTATCAACAGCCGCCCACGAGCCGGATCGATCAACACCGATGCAAGGCTGGCGTACTGATCGCCGGCCGAGCCGGTCCAGAGGGCGTGATTCACCCGCTCCAAGAGTTTCGCCGGCGCCGGATGGTATTGGCCGTGCGCCCGCCACGCGGCCCGCAGGCTGGCGGCCGCCAAAGCACCGGCGGCGCCGCCCTCCAGGGCTTGGGCCGCGGCCACCAGCAGGCAATCATCCGACGTAGTCATCCAGTCGTGAAAGCCGCCACCCAGCGCGTCGGTGTGCTTGGTCCAGCCAGCGACCGACCAATCTTCGATCAGCGGGGCAACTCGCGGCAATTGGTTTTGCTGCAACTGCGCGGCTGCGGCCAGGCTTCGCTTGCTCAGCACGTCGGCCGAATGCTCGGCCAGCACGCTCTCGCGCTCCAGCTCGGCGGCCAGCCGGCCGGCCAGCAGTTCGGCAACATTTACATCTGGATCGGAAAACGCGCGCGACCCACTGGCAAAAAACCACAGCGTCCCCAGCGGAATCCGTGCGCTGGCCACCGGCACGCAGACGAACGCCGGAAAACTCTCCGGCGGATTCCAACTCGTGTCGCTAGCGCTGTCTTCAACGGCCACCGCATGGCCGCACAGCGCCTCCAAATCGCCGACGGCACTGGCCAGCGGCCGGGGGCTGTTGGTGTGGCGGTCCAGCGGCAAGTTCCAGCTCGCGCGCAAGCTCAAGCTGGTGGTAGCCTCGTCCAGCAGATAGAGCCCGGCGGCGATGCAACCGATGCTCTCGGCACCCGCTCGCAGAATGGCCTCCAACCGCTGCGCAAGCTGGTTGCCCGCGCCGCGCGGCCGGACAACCGGCACGGCGGCAGCCAGTTCGGCTTCGCGCTGACACAGCGCTTGCTCGGTGCGTTGCAGGTCGGCGGCCAGGCCGGCCAAGGCTTCGGCCAGTGACGCCGCTTGCTCCAGCGGCAAGCGGGTCGTGCGCTCGGCAGACACGCGCGGGCCAGCCTGCGATTGCCCCCGCGCTTGCGATCGCGCGGCCGCGGCATCATCGAGTTGCCAACCGGTCGCCAGCGCAAAGGCGCGGTTCAGCGTCTCCAGCCGCTCGTGGCCGGCGGCCGTGGCAGCCGGCGATCCGGCACGCGGTGCGTTGAATAAGCGCAAATGATTTGGCGGTTGCGTCACAAAAAGGTCCAGGCGGGGGCTTCGGGATCCGTGTCGTTTACGACTTCCTTGCCCAAGCCGCGTGGCGAACAGACCGGGCTGGCCTGCGAGCTTGCTGCCCGCAAACTCGTCACGACCATCAAGGCCATCCGCCGCGCAGCTATTTCGCCCACCATCCGTGACCGGCAAGGTCTAACATCGGATGCGCGATAGCAGCCGCTTGACGCAGACTCGCGAAAAACTCCTCGGCGCCTGCGCTAGTCGAATTCGAATAGCGCAAAGCCCAAGTGGACCAGCAGCACGTAGAGCGTGGTCCAGAGCACGGTCGACGTGATGCCGCGGCTGACGTCGGTGGTCGAGTGCTTGGGCCGCGAGCCGAGATCGTAGGTAATCACGGCGATGCCCGCGGCGCACACCAGCAGCTTGGCCGCCAGCCAGCCGGTGCCGCGATACAGCCACTGCCCCGGCACTCGCAGCTCGCTATGGAAATGGAAGTCCCAGAAAAACGGGCCGAACTCCGCGTGCGTCGTGCTGAAGACGGCCAGGCTCGACAGCCGCGCCGTGTAAAAGCCAATGCTCGACAGGACCAGCGTGCCCAGCAGGAACGCCAGATTGATGCCCGTGGCCAGGTAGCGCGAGGGGTGAGCGCCGAACGTGCGCATGGCATCGACCTGCTGACCGTAGACCTTACCGCCCACGTCCGAGGCCACGGCCGCGCCACAGCGGGCCGCGATCAACAGCGTGGCCAGCACCGGCACAAACACGCGGTAGATCGAAAATCCCAGCGCCCGCAGCAGATCCTCGATGATCAGCGGCTCGGTGTACGAGTGGAAGGGCAGGAAGCGAAAGGTGAAATACGTGGCCACGTAGCCGGCGATGGCCCCGGCCACGGCGATATACAGCCAGGCGGACGGATCGGCCACCAGCCGCAGATAGTGCAGCAAGAAGCGCAACCCCCAAGTCCAGCTCCGCCAGCGCGGCACCAGCCGCAACGGAAAGAGTGCTGCCTGCTCAGCGAAGCGCGACATCCCGACGAGAGAATCGCCCGCGTGGCTGGCCGCCGTGCGCAGCGCCGCGGCCAATCGGCCACCGATAGAAGCCGGCGGCGCCTCGGAAGGCCCTTCGCCGGCCAAGGGGTGGAACAACTCTTCGACCCGACCCCA
>DATCFX010001010.1:0-3200 GCA_036509275.1 Pirellulales bacterium
TTTGCGTCGCTGCGCTCGCCTAGAATGCAGTCCTGTTTCGCAGGCTCCCTGAAGCAGGGTCTCATTCGGCCAGCGATGGGAGCCGGGCGACGCGGGTGATGGCTTCGGCGTGCGTGATCGGCCGATCGACCGGCAGCATGACGTAACAAGCGATTTCGCCGCAACAGTCGACGATCAACTGCGTGTCGTTGGGCGTGCCGTAGCCCTCGCGGCAAGGCTCGTGCCCGTGAACCAACAGTTTGGCCCCCACCAGCCCGGCAAACGCATGGGCGTTGTCCGGCCGATGGTCGCGGCCCCACACCAGGTCGAAGACGGCGCCGTGCTCGCACAAGTCTTCCGGTTCGTAAGGCCGATCGAAGACCGTGCGGTCGAAGCTGTGGCGATCGAGATGCTCGGGCAGGCTGTGGCAGACGAACGCGCCGCTGGCCAGCCGTACGGCCAGGGGACAACTGCCGATAAACTGGCAAAAAGCCTCGCGGACCTGGTCGGCCGCGTCGCCGTATTCCTCCTGCAAACCCAGGCGGAACGACAGGTTGAGCATGCGTTTGGCTTTGAGGATGGGATAATCCGTCAACTCGGCCAGTTCGTGATTGCTGAGCAGAAAGTGGACGCGCGCCGGGTACTCGCTCTTGAGCCGGGCGACCTGCTCCAGCACGCGGAACGACTTGCAGCCCCCGTTGTCAAACGTGGGGCCGCCGTGGCAGACCTCTTGCAACACCAAGTGCCGCCGTGGAAAGCGGGCCAGGTCGGCCACGCGACAGATGGCCTCGAAATTCGGACCGTGGCCGTGCAGGTCGCCGGTGACCATACACTCCTCGGCCGTGGCGGCCGAGAGGTTGACGATGTTGCCCACCCGACCAGGCGTATTGTGATTCGCTTGCGCCGCCGCCTGATAACAGTCGATTACCGAGCGGACTTGGTCGGTGCTAATGGCCATTAGTCAAACGGTAACACCACTTTAATAAGCCGTCTAGCGCAGCCCTTAGAAGATCATGCTAGCGCACGAAACGCAAGCACGAGCCAGGGCCAATCCGGGGGGGGGCGGCTGGCAGCCGGGCTGCGTTCCGCAGGGCTACCCTCACCGCCGGCGGCCTGTGTGAGAGTGGCAAGGGGGCCGGGGGAGCGGATGGCAGCGGCCCGGTCGTGCAGATTATGCCGATTGTCTCAATTTTAGGAGATTCGACGGTCGATAAGCAGGGTCAGCAACTCATCGCGGTTTGGCCGCGGCGTGAAACGGACGCGGAAAGGAACTCGCTCACATGAAACGCATCTGCCTGGTCGCCCTGGTGGCAACGGTCGCCTTATCGAGCACCGGATGTTGTTTGTTCGATAAGCTCTTCTGCTGTCCACGCGGCTACCCCATCGGCCCCGGCGGCTGTGGTTCAGCGTGTGGACCCTGTGGCGGCTCAAGCTGCGGGTCGGCATGCGGATCTTGCGGCGGCGGCAACTGCGGGCCGGCTTGCGGTAACGGATATAATTTCGGCCATAGGTCCCCGAACTGTTGCGATTGTGATTGCACCAACAACGGACCGCCGCCCGGCTATGGCGGGCAGCAGGGCTATTGCGGACCCCAAGGCTGCGGTGGGCAGCCGGGCTACGGTGGGCAGCCGGGCTACGGTGGACAGTCGGGCTACGGCGGACCCCAAGGCTACGGTGGGCAGCAAGGCTATTGTGGGCAGCCGGGCTATGGCGCACCGCAAGGTTATGGCGGACAGCCGATCGGCGGCCAGGGACGTCCGCTGTGTGCGAACAAATACGTGCCGGCCAACTCGGGTCCGCCCAGCGCTGCAGTGGCCTATCCGTACTACACGACGCGCGGGCCCCGCGACTTCCTGGCCCGCGATCCGGGCCCCATCGGCCCGTGATGCTGCGTGCTATTTTGACTTGGCACTCGACGGCAGCGAAAGCCAGCGCGGGGCCAGAATGGTGCGCCACGCCCCCCGGATCACGTCGACGTAATCTTCGCGACGCGCGGCCACGAACTGCACCCAGCAAAAGCACATCTCGTCGGTCGTTTGTTCGCCAAAATGGACCTGGGCGGGCGGATCGCTGGGATTCGCCGGATTGGCCGCCGAATTGTCGTACGCGGCCGAGAGCGTCAGCCGCGTTCCCCTGGGCAGCTCGATCATCTGGCGATACACGTACTGCCCTTGCCAGTTGAAATCCCAATCCTTGATCCAAATCAAGTGCTCCGTGCGCCCGTCGGGCAGCAAGGCTTCGACCCGCATGTCGCGACCCAGCCAGTGCATGTGCGGTGAAATGCCGACTGCCTGGACGTCGGCCGGAAGCGTGTAGGAGCTCGTCAGCCGATAGTCGGCATCGCCGGCAGGAATGTTGATGTCGCGATTGCCCAAGGCCAGGCTGGCCACGATGTGCCGCACCGGGCCCCGGACGAAGTACACGCCCAACTCCGACTGATCCACCTCCGGCTTGCCGTCCGGATGGTAGTGAACCTGCAAGACCAGGTCCGACCCTTTGCGAACCAGGTTGCCCGTCCCCTCGGGAAACTTGCGGATGCCCGCCCCGGGAGCCCAGCCGCCGATGCCGCCGGTGGGCGCAAACCCCACGCCGCCGAAACTCGCATAACCGTAGCCCGGCGATGCTTCGTCCAGCTTGCGGGCTTTGCCGCTGTTGTCCAGATAAAACAACGCGTGATGCACCACGCGGCGGTTGCCCGGATGGAATTCGACGCCGGACACCACCTTGTCCGTGGCCAGGTCCAGCGGAATCACGAAGCAGCGGAAAGCATCGCGGCCGGAGGCGGGCACGTCAAACGGCTCGGCCATCTTCAGCACCATGTCGGGCTCGCCCAGCTGCCAGCCATGGTCCGGAAACGTCGGCGCGGGAGGGAGATCTTTCGGGCTCCCCTGCGGCGCGCCGGCGGCAGCCCAATCCGCCAGCGTCGAAAGCTCCGCATCACTCAAGCGGCGGACGTTGACGAAATCTCCGTAGCCAAGCACGGGCTTCCAGGGGGGCATGCGGCGGCTGCGCGTGACATCCACGAGGAAGTCGGCCCGCTTGGCCGCGTCGGCGTAGCTCAAAAGCGAAAACGGCCCTACCTCGCCCGGACGATGACAGCCCGCACAATGCTTAAACAGAATCGGGGCCACGTCCTTGCAATACGTCACTTCGCCCGCCACTGCGGTGCCGGCCAGCAACACCCACGAGCAAAGCCCTAGGATCGACCGAAAAATAACTTC
>DATCFX010001011.1:0-18047 GCA_036509275.1 Pirellulales bacterium
GACCATCAGAAAATCCTTCTTGAACGACTCGGATTGGAGCTGCCGAGCCACCTGCACTTGAACCCGTTGTAGTGGAAAAATCGACCCTCCGCGCATTGGGGCGCAAGCACTTACGTCAATCCCTGGGGAAGTTGGGTTAGCGGCCCAGCCGGCCGAATGTCGACCGGCTAGGCCAGCTTTTTCGACGACAAGACAATATTGATTTTGCTGCCCGCGGGCCTCAAGCGACCACATGGCCTTGGTTACGTTTTTTCCAGTCCTCTGTTCATAATCGAGGAATCGCCGCTGCCCATCGAATTCGCATGGATTGCGAAACTTATTGTACCGCGATTCGGCGCAGCGTTATGTTGGGGGTGTGGGGCACCCATTTCTCCGGCAGCGCAACAGCGAGCCGAAACAGGCAGGAAGGGGCTTTCCCGTGGCTCGCTCATCTTTAGCGGCGGTGGCTTGGTTCATTTCGGCGTTTTTCGTTCTTTCGCCAATGCCTCTGGCCGCTGAACCCCCGGCTGCTGCCCAACAGCCGGCCGCAGTGCCTGCCCAACCTTCGGCGGGGGACGCCGCGCGCAAGCAAAAAATTGCGGAGCGCGACCGGCTCGGGGCCGAAGCTCAGCAGTTTCAGAGCCAAGGCAAGCCGGTCGAAGCCATTGCCGCCGGCGAAAAAACGCTGGCCATCGAGCGAGAACTTTACCCGCAGCCGCACGCCGCTCTGGCATTGATTCTCGATTGGTTAGGGCAGGCCGAACTAGAGCGGGAGAGTTTTCCCCTGGCCGAAAAGCGAATCCAGGAAGCGCTCGACATCCGCACCGTCGTGCTGGGCGCCGGCCATTGGAAAGTGACCGACGCCCGGCTCCGGCTCGAACATGCCCGGCTGCTGGCGAAACTCAGCCCGCAAGACAGGCAGGATCTTCGCGACGGGAAACAGGCGAATAGCAAGCTGGTCCGGCTCTACGGCGAGGGTAAGTATCAAGCCGCGATGGAGTTGGCCAACAAGTGCCGTGTCATTTTTCTGCGCGTCCTCGGCGGATCGCATCCCGACTACGCTGTCAGCCTGAACACCCTGGCGAATCTGCACCGCAGCATGGGCGATTATGCGCGCGCCGAGCCACTCTACAAGGAAGAGTCGGAAATCCTGAAGAGAGCGCTGGGCGAAACGCATCCCCACTACGCCATGAGCCTGAACAACCTGGCCGACTTGTACCGCGACATGGGCGATTACGCGCGGGCCGAGCCACTCTACAAGCAATCGATGGAAATCCTGAAGAAAACGCTGGGTGAGTTGGATCGCGACTACGCCGCGAGCCTGGACAGCCTGGCCGGGCTGTACAGGCGCATTGGCGATTACGCCCGGGCCGAGCCACTCTATCGCCAGGCGATGGAAATCGGCAAGCAAGCTCTGGGCGAAGCGCATCCCTACTATGCCACCAGCCTGAACAACCTAGCTGCCGTGTACGACGGCATGGGCGACTACGCCCGCGCCGAGCCGCTCTTGCGCAAGGCAATGGAAATCCGCAAGAAAGCCCTGGGCGAAGCACATCCCGACTATGCCACGGACTTAAACAGGTTGGCCTTGCTATACGACGGCATGGGCGACTACGCCCGGGCCGAGCCGCTCTTGCGCAAGGCAATGGAAATCCGCAAGAAAGCCCTGGGCGAAGCACATCCCGACTCCGCCACGAGCCTGAACAACTTGGCCTCCCTGTACCAGAGCATCGGCGACTATGGAGGGGCCGAGCCGCTTCTTCGCCAAGCATTGGAGGTACGGCGAAAATCGCTGGGTGAAACGCATCCCGACTACGCCGCAAGTCTGAACAACCTGGCCGCGCTGTATGAGAGCATGGGAGATTACGCAAAGGCCGAGCCCCTCTATCGCCGAGCATCGGCAATTTGGAAGAAGACCCTGGGCGAAATCCATCCCCACTATGCCGGCGGCCTGAACAACCTCGCCATGCTGTACCAGAGGAAAGGCGATTACGCCCAGGCGGAGCCGCTCTTTCGCCAAGCGCTTGCAATCCGCAAGAAAGTCCTGGGCGAAACGCATCCCGATTTCGGCACGAGTCTAAACAACTTGGCCGGGCTGTACCAGGACATGGGCGACTACGCCCGGGCCGAGCCGCTCTATCGCGAAGCGGGCACGGTCACGCTCAAAGCGCTCGAACAAAGCTTTTTGGGCGAGTCGCAGCGGCAGCAACTGGCCCATGCGGCCAGCGTGCGGTATAGGCTGGACGGTTACTTGGCGCTGCAAGCGCGGCATGGCGCGGATGGCGGGCGGGTGTATCCGTTCTGGCTCCGGTGGAAAGGGCTCGTGCTGCGGCATCAGTTGCGGCAGCACGCACTGGCCGATCGGCCGGAGTTGAAGCCGAAGTTTGCCAAACTGGAGCAAGTGACCACGCAACTCGCCCGGCTGGGCTTAGCCGCGCCGCCGCCGGAAAAACGAGACGCAATTCGGCGGCAATTGGCTGAACTATCGGGCCGGAAAGAGCAGTTGGAGCGCGATCTTGCGCACCAGAGCGCCGCGTTCGCTGCGGCAGCCCATGCAGCGACGACCGAAGAATTGCAACAGGCCTTGCCGGCTGAAACGGCGCTCGTGGATTTCGTGGAATACTGGGAGGGGCTCGAGCCGGAGAAAAAAGGCGGCAAGCCAACACGGAAGCGGCTACTGGGCGCCTTTATCGTGCGGCACGAGGGGCCGATCCAGCTCGTGAGCCTGGGCCAAAGCCGGCCGGTCGGCGAAGCGATCGACCGCTGGCGGGGGGAGACGGACGGCGATTTCGGCCGCTCGCCCGGAGCCCAAGCCGCCGGCAAACTGCTGCGCGAGCAGGTGTGGCAACCGGTGGAAAGGCTGCTGGCCGGCGCCAAGCTGGTGCTGGTTTCTCCCGACGGACCGCTGGATCGATTGCCCTTCAATGCCTTGCCCGGCAAAGAGGCCGGCCATTACCTGCTGGAAGATTGGGCGATAGCGGTGATTCCCTCGCCCGCCGCCTTGGCCCAGCCGGCACCTAAACCGAAGACCCCGCCCGAAGGCAATCTGCTAGTGGTCGCTGACGTCGATTACAACCATCGTCCCGGCGCCGGGACGAGCCAGCCGCCGGTCGCGACCAGCAACCAGTTCGCGGACTTTGATCGCGGGATCGCGCGCGATGCCAATCAAAACCCCTGGCCGCCACTGGAGGGCACGCTCGGCGAGTTGGCGATGCTCAAGCAACTGTACACCGATGCCCACTTTGATCCTCGGCACGTCAAAACGCTTTCGAAGGTCGAAGCTACGACCGCCGCACTGCGGGAGGCGGCGTCCGATTACCGCTATCTGCACCTGGCCACGCACGGATTCTTCGCCGCTCCGCGCTTCCACTCGGCGCTCGAGCAGCAGTTGGATGCTCCGCCCGCCGGGACCGGCAAGCTGGTCACGAGCCAAAGCGTGTCGGGCTATCATCCGGGCCTGCTGTCGGGCCTGGTGCTGGCCGGCGCCAATCACCCGCAGCCGCAGGGCGACAACGGCTACCTGACGGCCGAAGAAGTGGGCACGCTCGACCTGCGCGGCGTGCAACTGGCCGTGCTTTCGGCCTGCGAGACGGGCTTGGGCAACGTGGCCGGCGGCGAAGGGCTGTTGGGCTTGCAGCGGGCCTTTCAAGCGGCCGGGGCCCGGACCGTCGTGGCCAGCTTATGGCGCGTGCGCGACCAGGCTACCCGCTTGCTGATGGAGCGGTTCTACAAGAACCTCTGGCAGCAGAAGCCCGACCAGCCGCGCATGACCAAGCTCGAAGCCCTGCGCGAGGCGCAGCTCTGGATGCTGCGCGAGGGGGGCAATCGCGGCCTCGCGCTTGAGGTCCAGCAGCCGGCCGCCGGCCCGCTGCCGCCGTACTTCTGGGCAGCCTTCGTCCTCAGCGGAGACTGGCGATAGCGCCGATGCCCAAACCGCTTGGCCATCGACCAGCCGGACTCGCTTGCCAAGCTGCTGGCCAAGGGCGAAACGACCGGAGCCACGGCGCGGAAGTTCAGACTGTCGGCCAGCAGAGTGTCACAACTGCGGAGCGAGCTGGAAGATTCCTGGCAGGAGTTTCAGCGCGAGGCAGTCGCGTAAGAGAACCTTCGTCAAACCGGCTCGGCGGGGCAGCCGGGCCGGTTTGTCGTTTGAACGCTTGTATCAGTCGTGAATCGATGACGGCTCTCGAAGGACACCGCCCAGCCCGGTCATCAGCCGGGTTTGGCAGACCTAAGCAACACCGACAACGCCTCACCCGCCCGTGCCTGCAACTCCTCCTCGCGCGTCACACCAAAGTGACCCCGGACCCACGCGTAACCCGCCGATAAGCCTGAGCAGCGCCGCAGGTTGTGGGCGTCGGTGGCCAGCAGTACCGCCTCGGGGTAGGTTCCCAGCAACTCCTCCCCGGCCGACTGAGGCATCCGGCCGTGGTTGCCCAGCAGCGAATCGACCGTCACCTGCAGCCACGCACCCGCTTGAACCAGCGCCCGCAACCGGGACGGGTCGTCGCGGAAGAAATCGTGCCTTTCTGGGTGAGCCAGGATCGGGATCATCCCGCGGCCGCGCAGCCAGCCGATCAAATCCGGAGCATCGAGCGGGTACGCTTCCCGGCCCCAGTTGAATTCCAACAGCGTGAAGGCACTTCCGTCGCCCAGGTGACAGTACAGGCCGGCTTCGAAGTCGCTGCGGTAGGCGGCCGTGTCCGTAATCTGCACCTCCGATCCGGGCAAGATCGTCAGCGGCACGCCGGCCTGGGCGAGTTGGTCGTTGAAGCGGGCGACCTGCGGCAGGATGTCGGCCCGCAGCAATCGCAAGCGGCGGTGACAATGCGGTGTGGCGACGATGTGGGTGATGCCATCCTGCACGCAGAACCGCGCCATTGCCATCGCCTCGCCCAGCGACGAGGCGCCGTCGTCGATGCCTGGCAGAATGTGGCAGTGAAGGTCAAGCACCTGCGCTTACCCGTGGCACCAAGTGGCCACAATCAGCCCGCAGATCGTCACTATACTGGCCGCTTCGGCTCAATTTCGTCGAAAAACGTGGCATATACTGTGTGCGAGCCCAGGTTAATTATCAGAGAACAGTGCTCCGTCGGCTTCGCAGCTGATGGACGGCCCTTTTTCCGGGCAGCAGCAAGCGCAAAACTCCTGCACCAGGCGGTGACCGTAGCCGCCGATCTCAATCATTCGATCCGGCCGCAACTGGGCTAGCTCGCCCCCATTGCTGTCCGGCGCGACTTCCATGCCGCTTTGCTGCTGCGTGCCTGGTCACGGCGTATCACTGGCCGTATCGAGGTTCCGTCTCTTCACGAAAGGAGGCCCATTTGCCACTGACCACACTCCCCCTGATCGTCGCCTGCGTGGCGCTGTTGCTGATCACGCTTGCCTTCGTGCGGGAAAGGCAACTGCGTATCGCCTTGCAGGCATTGCTCGTCCGTTTCCTGCAACACTGGAGGCCCCATGCACGAAACCAAGGTTCGCTTGGTCCTGATCGCGCTGGCGATTCTGATCGCCGGCTGTGACGAGGAAGAACTGGCCCGCCAAGCGAACGAACACGCAGCCCGCCAAGCCGAGCAGTCCCAGCAAATCACCAAGCTCAACGAGCAGGTCACCGAGGGCACGAAGCGGCTGGTCGAGGCCGATGCCCAGATGCGGCAAGATTTTCTTGAGGCACACCGCGACCTGGAAAGCGAGCGCAAACAAATCGCTGCGCAGCGGCACCGCGATCCGATTATCGCCAACGCCCTCTTGGATGCCGCCCTGCTGGTCGCCTGCCTGCTGCCCATCGTCCTGGCCATCTACGTTGTCAGAAATTCCGGCCGGCAAACTTCCGAGCACGGTTTAGCAGAACTGCTCGTCCAGGAGCTTGCCAGCGACCAGCGGATGCTGCTGCCGCGGCCAGCAACCGAACTTCGAGCGATTCCAAACGATCCGGCTGCTTCGCTCCCTGCCAATTAGCCCGTCTTCAAGTAGCCCTTCGCGCGGATTGATTCCTTGTTTACGAAAGGGCGCATCAATGCGCTTTGACCCCTGCCGGTGCCCAGAATGCGGAGAGCTGGTGCGCGGCACCTGTGACGTGACTGCCGGAATCGCGCTGGTTTCGTTCGACGACGACAACCAGGAAGCCGAGTACGCGGGCGAAACCGAGGTCCTGTGGGACAGCCAGGAAACGCCAGCCAATGCTGATGGGCTCATCGACGTGGTTTGTCCTAACGGACACGTCTGGCAAGCAGAAATGGAAGCATGACTCACGTCCCGACCGTTCCAGATCCATGAAAGGAGTTTCTGTGTCCCACATCGTCCAAATTCAGACCGAGGTGCGTGATGCGACTGCCGTTCGAGCAGCCTGCCAACGCCTCGGATTAGCCCAGCCAGTGCATCGCAAGGTTCGGCTGTTCAGCGCCGAGGCGACTGGCTTAGCGGTCGAGTTGCCCGATTGGCGCTATCCGGTCGTCTGCGACCTGGCTTCCGGCCAGTTCAAGTTCGATAACTTTGGCGGCCACTGGGGCAAACAGGCCGAGCTAGATCGGCTACTCCAGGCGTATGCCTGTGAAAAGGCCAAAATCGAGGCACGAAAGCGGGGCCATAGCGTGACTGAGCAGCCGCTGGCCGACGGCTCGATCAAGCTGACTATCCAGGTTGCCGGAGGTGCTCAGTGAACCAAATTATCGAGATCATCGTTTCGCCCACCGGGCAGACCTCGGTCCAGACCAAGGGTTTCACCGGTTCTGCCTGCCAGGACGCAAGTCGGTTTATCGAGCAGGCGCTGGGGCAGAGGACTGGCGAGCAATTGACGGCCGAGTTTTACCAACCGTCGCAAACATCATTGCACGAGGAGGCATAAGTGGCCACAGCAACCCGTCGGCGAGTGCTGCGTCCTGCAACGCTGCCGGCCAGCAACCACCGCCAGCAGGCTCAATTGCAGCGCAAACGCGCTCAACTCGAAAAGGAGCGTGCCAGCCTGAACCGCTGGATGAGCAGGTTGCGCCGAAGCTTTCACGCGGTCGAAAAACAACAATCGCGAATTGGCCGACTGGAGCGGCAAATCGCCAAGCTCTAGCCAGCAGCGGCCTATCGCCGGCCACCTTGGATCAGTTCGTCCACGGCCAATATTGCCGCTTTCACACGCGAATCATCTCCTGCGCAGGAGATTGCGCGCCGGGCCTTCACAACCACTTTTGCGCGCTTTGCATCGTCGACAGTATCACAGTAATTGTCGTACACGTCGGCTAGCTTGACTACGCGAGCTTGCCAGGTGGCCTTCGCGAGCTGGTGGTCGTAGGCTTTTTCGCGATCATGCTCTACGAGTCTCGGGTCTTTCGTAAGCGCGACCACGACGTCGGCCACTTCTTTGCCGAAGGCCTCCAGCAGGTCATCGTAATCGGTCGTCGTGTCTTCGATGGTGTCATGCAGCAGGGCGGCACACAGCGCGACTTCATCGTCCACGCGGAATATCTGCCGAACAATCATCGCCACGCGCATCGGGTGGGCAACGTAGGGTGTTTCCCCATCTTTCCGCAGTTGGCCATCATGCGCGCGGGCTGCAAATGAGACTGCTTGTTGCCAGTTGCAGCTTAACTCATCTCTCATAGCCACGGTCCTTTGGAGCTAACGATGACCTTATCTCAACGACTCCGTGAATATATCGCGGCCTGTTTTACGGGCCTATGGGTCGAATCCCACGAGCATGAAGACGCCTTGACTGAAATCTCCCAGCTGTGCCGGCAAGAGAACTGGCGGCTGGCCACTTGGTCGATTGACCAGGGGCTGAAGATCGCCGGTCAGACTGCCGGCGTCGACAGCGGCACCAATGATCCGCTGGCCGCCATCCGTTCACTGAATGCCTTGGCCGGCGCTGACAGCTCAGCGCTGCTGGTCCTGGTGAATTTTCACCGGTTTCTGAACTCGGCCGAGGTCGTGCAGACGCTGGCCACCCAAATCACGGCCGGCAAGCAAAACCGCACGTTCGTCGTGATCCTCTCGCCCGTCGTACAAATCCCCACCGAGCTGGAAAAAGCCTTCGCCGTCATCGAGCACGAACTGCCCGACCGGGACCAGATCGAGCAGATCGCCCACGGCGTTGCGACCGAGCCGGGCGAAATTCCCGATGGCGACGGCCTGGTGGCCGTTCTCGACGCCGCTGCTGGACTCACGCGCATGGAGGCCGAGAATGCGTTCTCGCTGAGCCTGGTGCGTCATCAGCAGCTTGTGCCCGAAGCGATCTGGGAGCTGAAGTCGGGCATGCTCAAAAAGAGCGGCACGCTGCAGCTCCATCGTGGCAACGAGCGGTTCAGCGAGCTTGGCGGCCTGGAAGCTTTGAAAAGCTTTTGTCTGCGGGCGATGCGCCGCCGGGCAACTCAGAACTCGGCGGTTCGCCCGCGGGGCGTCCTCCTGCTTTCTCCGCCGGGCTGCGGCAAATCGGCGTTTTGCAAGTCACTTGGCAACGAAACTGGCAGGCCCGTGCTGACACTCGACGTCGGCTCGTTGTTGGGCAGCCTGGTCGGCCAAAGCGAGCAGAATATCCGGCATGCCCTGCGGATCGCCGACGCAATGGCGCCGTGCGTGCTTTTCTGCGACGAGATCGAGAAGGCGCTCAGCGGCGTGGCCAGCTCGGGCCAAACCGATTCTGGCGTCTCAGCACGCCTGTTTGGCCGACTGCTGACCTGGCTCAACGACCACGAAAGCGACGTGTTCTTCGTGGGGACCTGCAACGACATCAGCAAACTGCCGCCGGAATTTTCAAGGGCCGAGAGGTTCGACGGGATTTTCTTCGTTGACCTTCCTGACGTGGCTCAGCGGCGGGCCATCTGAAAGCTCTATATCGACAAGTTTGGCCTGGATGCCGCACAGCCCAAGCCGGTCGATGCCGACTGGACCGGCGCTGAAATTCGCGCTTGCTGCCGTTTGGCGGCGCTTTTGGAAGTGCCGCTCGTTGAGGCGGCGCAGAACGTCGTGCCCGTCGCACGAACAGCCGGCGAAGCTGTGGAGCGCTTACGAAGCTGGGCCCATGATCGGTGTTTGTCGGCCGATCAACCGGGTATCTACAAGCGGGAAGGCGTTCGCGGGCAAAAGCCCGGCCGCAAAGTCAACCGCGATCCTTCACAGAACTGACTACGCGGCAGTCAGCCAAGTCCGGCTGCTCCTCGTATTCGCATTTCCCTATATTCGATCCAGGATCAATCAGCATGGGACTGACCATTCACTACAACCTGCACACGAAAACCCGCAGCAAGCTGCTGGCCCGGGAGTTGGTTGGCAAGCTGCGCCAGCGGGCGATGGACCTCCCGTTGGAACGGGTGAGCGAAATCATTGAATTGGAGCAAGACGCCTGCCAATTCGAGCATTGTGGCCCGGACGACCCTAATCGTTGGCTGCTGATCCAAGCCTGTGGATTCATCGAGGGTGGCTCTGCTGATGATGCGGTATTCGATTCCAGGGTTGCACCGCTGCATCTGATCGCCTTCTCTACCGGGCCAGGCAAAGGATGCGAAGAAGCTAACTTCGGTCTGTGCCGCTATCCGCTGACGGTTACGGCACGGGATCCGCACCAGCCCGATCGCATTCGGACAATTCGTACCGGGCTGGACGGCTGGCGGTGGGGTAGCTTCTGCAAGACGCAGTACGCCTCGAACCCAGACTGTGGCGGCATCGAGAACTTCCTGCGCTGCCACATGGGTGTGGTGGCTCTGCTGGACCACGCTCAAAACCTGGAGATCTTGTCCAGCGTCAGCGACGAAGGCGGCTTTTGGGAAAACCGGGATTTGCGCGCTCTGGCCCAAGCGGTCGGCGCCTGGAACGAACTGATCGCCGGCTGGGCCGGCCGGCTCAAGGATGATTTCGGTCCGGAGTTCGTCGCGCAGATCAGCGCATTTCCCAATTTCGAGCATCTGGAGGCCAAAGGCCGCGACCGAGCGTAATCTCGCATCCTCGCAGTCCCGCCGGGGGCTGCAACTTCGAAATTTCATCGAGCGGTGGCTGGGAATTAGCCCGGCGACCGCTCGTTTCATTTTCTGACCCTCCAGGAGGCTTTTATGCGCGACCTGCGCGACGGCGAATCGGTCGAGATGCAAGGCTCGGCCAGATTGCCGTATATCCTGAAGAATGTGGGCGGCGTTTACTCTTGTTCGTGTCCAGCCTGGCGAAACCAGTCGGTTTCCATCGAGCGCCGGACGTGCAAGCATTTGCGAAAAATGCGCGGCGACCGGGCCGAACAGGAGCGCATCGGCGCAGTGGCTGGCCTTCCGGCGGTGAACATCTCAAGCAACGATCGCAAAGCGCCAGCGCTGCTGCTCGCCGAAACCTGGAACAACTCCACTGACGTAAACGGCTGGTTGCTGAGCGAGAAGCTCGACGGCGTGCGAGCGTATTTTGACGGAAAGCAGTTCCTGTCCCGCCAAGGCAATGTGTTCCATGCCCCCGACTGGTTCATCGTTGGACTGCCGGCCATTCCGCTCGATGGCGAGCTGTGGCTTGCGCGCAAGGCGTTTCAGCGCACCGTCAGCATTGTCCGGCGGCAGGATGGCAGCGAGCTGTGGCGCGACATCAAATTCCGCATCTTTGATGCGCCGGCGGTGACTGAGCCGTTCGAGGAGCGGATCGAATTCCTGTGCGATTGCTTCTCGCAGCTGAAATTGCGCTATGCCAGTGTCCTGCCGCAAATGCGCTGCTGGGGCATCGATCATTTGCGAGAAGAGCTGGAGCTGATTCTGGCTGTTGGCGGCGAAGGGCTGATGCTGCGGCAGCCTGGCTCGCGGTATGAGGCTGGGCGTTCGAGCACACTGCTGAAGGTGAAGCGCTTCCACGATGCTGAGGCGCAGGTGATCGAGCACCAGCCTGGCGCCGGGCGGCACAAAGGGCGAATGGGCGCTCTGCTGGTTCAGTTGCCAGACGGCACGATGTTTTCGGTCGGCACCGGGTTCACGGATGCCCAGCGGGAAAACCCGCCGCCAGTGGGCAGTTTGATCACCTTCCGCTACCAGGAGCTGTCCGACCGCGGCGTGCCGCGGTTTCCCTCGTTCGTGCGCGTGCGGCGCGACGCCGGCTGAGCATCGAATCGCATGACACCTGCCCTCACGATTCGACAAACCCTTCTTCGAGGTTTTTACCATGATCCGACGTTTTGAATTCATCGGCGGCAGTTCCGCGAAATTCTGGGAGATCAGCGTGAACGGCGCCAACGTCAACGTTCGCTACGGCCGCTTGGGCACCAGCGGCCAGCAGCAAGACAAGGTGTTACCGGATTCGGCCTCGGCCAGCAAGCACGCCGAAAAGTTGATCGCCGAAAAAATCGGGAAGGGCTACAGCGAAACGGCTGCGGTGTAGCTCTCTTCGCACAGCCCGTGTTCTTGATTGGAGTTCCCATGGCCAACAACTACCTGCAATTCTCGGAGATTCTCGACGGCTTGACTGAAGCCGAGCATCGTTGGCTGCAAGAACAGCTGGAGACCATCTTGGTCTTCGGCGACCGCGAATACGCGTCCCAGAATCTGCCAGAAAACCTGTCGGAGGATGACGCAACGTGGACCGGCCTTCGCGTGTTGCGCGATTTCCCAGATGAAGAAGGCTGCGAGACCGACTTTGAATTTGCTTTCTGCGCCGAGCCCGACACTGGCCGACAGGTTTGGCTTTTCGCCGAAGAAGGCGGTGACCCAGGCCAGGTCGGGCACCTCGTTCAACAGTTCCTGCGGCAGTTTCGCCCCGATCAGTGCTGGTCGCTGACTTACGCCACGACCTGCTCGAAGCTGCGACTTGGCGAGTTCTCAGGCGGGGCACTCTTCGTGACCGCCGATACGGTCGAGCTGATCGACGCGCACGATTTCATTGAACAGCAGCGAGCCGCCTTTCGTGGCCGCGCTAGCAATTCCAACAGCAAAAAGGACGATTCTACATGAGCACCCTGCTTGACGAGATTGATACGAGTTCCACGACACCCGCTGCCAGCCGGCTGCGAGCCACGATGGCGGCGGTGCGAGTTTCGCTTTCCTGGCTCGGCGTCCGCAAAACGCTGACGCCCGAGCAAAAAGCCCAGGCTGCCGAATCATTCGGCGCCCAGGGCCAGTATCTATCTGCCGGCAAAAAGTTGCTGGACACGAGCCACCCAGCGTTCAAGGCCGTCACCAGCATCCGCGGCCGGCTGATTTCGTACTGGAAAGGCATTTCGCTGCCGTACCCCGAGCCGGGCATTCGTTTGATCCGCCAGGACGACATCCAGACGTTCAGCGTCCACATGACCACGCTCAAGGGCGAGCTAGAAGAATCCGTCCAGCGGCTGGACGAACATTTCGCCGAGCTGAAGTCGGCCGCCCGTCAATGGCTCGGCTCACTCTACAACTCGGCCGACTACCCGGGCTCGCTTAGCGGGCTGTTCGGCGTCGAGTGGGACTTTCCTTCGGTCGAGCCGCCCGATTATCTGCGCCAGTTGAGCCCGGAATTGTTTCGCCAGGAGCAGGCCCGCGTCTCAGCCCGCTTCGACGAAGCCGTGCGGCTGGCCGAAGAGGCGTTTGTCGGTGAACTGGGCAAGCTGGTCTCGCATCTGACCGAGCGCCTCTGCGGCACTGACGATGGCAAGCCCAAGGTGTTTCGCGACTCGGCGATCAGCAACCTGACTGAGTTTTTCGATCGGTTCAAGCAGCTCAACCTCGGCTCCAGCGGGCAGCTCGACGAACTGGTCGAACAGGCCAAGCGCACGATCCGCGGCATTGAACCGCAGGCTTTGCGCGACAATTCCGGCCTGCGCCAGCACGTGGCCACCGAGCTGGCCGGCGTGCAATCGGTGCTCGATGGATTGCTCGTTGACCGGCCGCGCCGAAACATCCTGCGTCGCCGCGAAGAGGTGGCCTGATGGAGCTGGTCATTGAACGTGCTGGTCAGGCCCGCTGCATTTACGACGAGCTGATTGATTTGGCTGCCTTGGGCCGACTGTCGATCAGCCGGGCCAGCCACGTCGAACCAGACGGTCAAGGGAATTGGTTCGCCGAAATCATCGGCGGGCCGGCGCTCGGTCCATTCAACACCCGCAGCCAGGCACTTGAAGCCGAGCAGGCTTGGCTGCGAGCCAATTGGCTCACCCCAGCCAGTTAACCCGGCTGATTCCCGTACAGCTCAAGCGAGCTGTTCGTTCCGAAGTTCTTTTTCCCCGGCGGCACTGCGCGCGCAGGCCGTGAACTTGTCGTTCTGAAAGGATTTTGCCCAATGACCCAACGTGAACTGGAATGCGAACTGTCGCGTGCGACCGGTGAATCGGTGAGCACGATCCGGAGCCTTGGCTTCAGCCTGGTCGAGCCACCCGAGCTGGAGCCGCTAACCGTCGACTGGGATGCGCTAGCCGCCCAGCGAGTGGCCTTTTTCCCCGACAAAGGCCGCAGCCGTCAGCGCTGCGCCGCCTGATACGACACGCGGGCGGCCATCGGCAAGGTGTTGCTGGTGGCCGCCCAATTACACGAGGAGCCGATGAACACAATATCCCGATCACTTGCGCGCACGCTGCGCGCCGTCTTCCGTCGCGCCGGCATCAAAGCCGGGCCAAATGCCTCGCTGCTGTTCGAGCCAGCGGGTAATGACTTGGTTATCCAGGCCCGCTCTCCCGTTGCCGCGGTTCAATACCGGATGCCTACTGATGGAGAGCCCGAGCGCGTGCTTGTACCCCTGGAGATGCTGGACAGCATTGAGGGTCGCAGCAATGACTTGGTTACCATCGCCCGGCGGCCGGACGGCCGGATTGCTGTCGAGTGGACCGACCACGGGATTCCACAGATGCTGGTTTATGACGAGCCGGCCAAGCCCAAGGATGAACTTTTTCTCAAAGCTCCGGCCGAACTGACAAGCTGCCAGCCCGGATTTCTGCAGTCATTGCACGAGGCAGCGGTGTGCGCAGATCGCGACGTCGTTCGCTACGCCCTGGATCATCTTCAGCTTCGCGGCACGGCAAGCCAGATCGTCGCCACCGATGGCCGGCACATCCTGCGGCAAGGCGGGTTCAGCTTCCCGTGGCCAGATGATGTGCTGGTGCCGGCACTCGGCGTGTTCGGCTGCAAGGAGTTGCCCCAGGACGAGCCGGTCTGTGTCGGCAGAACCGACGATTGGGTCGTACTGCGTGTTGGCCCCTGGACGCTGTGGCTCTGGATCAACAAGGACGGCAGGTTTCCCAAGGTTGACGACCTGATCCGGCCGGCCAGCAGCGCCAGCTCGCGTCTGACCTTGAGCCCATCCGACGCCGACTTCCTGCGTACGAGCATGCCCAGCCTGCCATGTGATGACCAGCTCCACGATCCGGTCACCATCGAGTTGAACGGCCGGGTAGCGATCCGCGCTCGCGGCGAAGAACAGACTCGACCCACCGAGCTTGTCTTAACCGACTCCAGCTATTCCGGCGATGCGGTGGCTATCAACACCAACCGCAAGTTCTTGGCCCGAGCCCTGAAGCTTGGTTTTGCCGAGTTTTGCTTCTTTAGCCCGAATTCACCGGCGCTTTGCGACGACGGCAGCCGGCAGTACCTATGGGCGCTGCTGGAACCGGTCGACGCCATCAAGGCAAGCGATGACGCGCTGCGGATCGAGTCGCCAGGCCAGAGACATACCGCGACAAGTGTTCATTTCAAGCACAGGAGAACAACCATTACCATGCCCGCGAAAACGTCCGAACCGCCGGTTGAGCAACCAACGGAGCAGGCTCCCGCCGAGAAACCCCGCCGCCGGAGCAAGCCAGCCGCCAGTGCAATTGCCGGCTCGCCCATCGACCAGGCCATCGCGCTGCGAACGGCCCTGCGCGCGGCCGCCGGCCAAACCAACGAATTGATCCGGTCGCTGAAGCGGCAAAAGCGGCAGACCAAGCTGGTGGCCTCGACGCTTGAGTCGCTCAAGGCACTTCAGAAGGTCGCGGGCTGACAGCTACTTACGGGCCACCCAACCATAGGTCTCGTAGCGATAGTCGAAGCGGTCGGCATGGCAAGCGACCACGCCGAATGCTTCGGCATCGCCATCTACCGGACCTTTCCACCATAGCCCGCTGACGGCACCCGACTGAATGTGCACCTGGTGTCCAACTTCGATCCGCTCGCGTATGTGGCCATGCCCGCTGAGAACCAGTTGCACGTTGTAGGGCTGGAGCAGCTTGCGAAAGCTGTGACTGTTGTTGACGAGCGACTTGGGGCTCAGCCGTACCATCGGGTCGGCAACCACCTGGTGCCACGTCGTATAGAACGGAATGTGCGTGACGATCACGATTGGCTTCTGCCGGCCCACCTGCTCCAGGTCTTTCTTCAGCCATTCGAGTTGAGCGTCGTCAATCAAACCGATGTACTCGGCCGAGCCTGCTTGCTGGCCAATCGAGTCGAGCAGGATGAAATGCCAGCCCTTGTGACCGAAGCTCCGGTAGGTGCGCCCTTGGCCATAGCGTTCAGCGAACAGCCGCTTGCCATACGCTGGATCGCTCTGGCTGATCTTCGCCTTGTCTGACCAACCTACGACATCGTGATTGCCAATCGTGTGATGGACTGGCAACTCAAAGTCACGGCAACACCCGTCGAATAACTTGAGCTGCACGTCGAGCCGGTCGCGGTCCACGGCCAGGCCATCCATGATCAAATCGCCGCCCGTGATGACGAAATCTGGGCGTTGCGGCAAGCGGTTCAGCTTGGCGATGCACTGCTTGAAACCCTCGACCGCGCTCAATTCGGGCTGCACGTGCATGTCGGTCAGGTGGGCAAACGTAAATGGCGGCGCCGATTGCCCCGCTGACAACGTCCGGCCCGGACCAAGGGCAAGGCCCGAGACTGCGGCAGCAGTGACGTGCAGAAATTTTCGACGATCAATCGACATCGCTATCGCTCGCTGAACTGGATTAAAGCTGAAATTCCCCTTCGGGCGACCCTGGAACCCGATCCTAGCTGGGCACACAGGACTGGTCCAGCCGCACGCGAAACACATTCAACAGGAGAAACGGCATGCTCAAACTGAACGTCGGCTTCAACCGCAAGATTGGGGAGGCCAATTATGGCAGCCGCGGGGCTTCGGTAAACCTCGAACTGGAATTGGATTCTAGCCTCGTCGGCGACGCGGATCGCCTGAAGGAGCGCATCCGGCAGCTTTTCACGCTCGCCAAGGCGTCCGTCGACGAGGAACTGGCCGGCAATGTCCCAGCGGGAAGCAGCGGCGCGTCGGCGAATGGCCAGCGCCGCAGCAGCGGCCGGCGGGCCACGGCATCACAGGCCCGAGCCCTTAACGCCATCGCGGACCGGCAGAAGCTCAACTTGGCAGCCCTGCTCAACGGCCGCTTTGGTATCGACCAGCCCGAAGACCTGTCGATCACCGAGGCCAGCGCTCTGATCGACGAGCTGAAGGCCACGGCCACCGGCAACGGAGCCGCCCGATGATCACCACGGCGAACCCCAATCAAATCGCCGAAGCGCTGACGGGCAGAAATTACACCAGCTTTTCGGCAATCACCACGTACCAGGCATGTCCGCTCCGCTATTTTTTCCGCTACGTCGAAGGCCTGCCTGAAGAAACGGTTGGATCGAGCTTGGTGTTTGGCGGAGCCATTCATTCTGCCTTGGAGGCGCATTTTCGTGAGTTGCTCACCGGCAACTCGGCACCTGACCTCGGCGTACTGCTCGCTGCCTATCAAGACGCCTGGAAGGAACGGGACATGGGCAGTGTCCATTTCGGAAAGGACGAAACGGCCGAAAGCCTGGGCCGATTGGCAGATCGCATGCTACGGGCTTTCCAGTCCAGCGATTTGGCTGCCCCCAGTGGCACGATCCTGGGCATCGAGGAGGAGCTGCGCGAAGCACTGGTGCCCGGTTGTCCCGATCTGCTGGCCCGTATCGACCTGTTGATCGACACAGGGACGGAGTTGGTCGTCCGCGATTTCAAGACAGCCAGGTCGCGCTGGAGCCAAGACCAGGCAAACGAGTCGGCGAGCCAACTGTTGCTCTACAGCGAACTGGTTCAGAAGCTTGATCCGACGAAGTCAGTGCGGCTGGAATTTGCCGTGCTGACCAAGGCCAAGCAACCCACTGTTGATCGGCTTGGCGTGCCTGTTGACCGCCGCCAGGTCCAAAGGATCAAGCGCACCGTCGAACGTGTTTGGCGGGCAATCGAGGAGCGGCATTTCTATCCCAGCCCATCGGCGATGAACTGCCCGACGTGTCCCTTTCGCGCGCCGTGTCGGGCCTGGCCCGGCTGATCCCCTTCGAAACACAGAATAGCAAGGAAACTAATAATGAACACCAAATACGCCAAGCTGATTGTTCGCGTGCTCAGTTATCTCGTAGGCTGGCTGAAAAACGTCGTTGAACGCGCCGCGCAGTAGGACCGGAGCGCATGAGTTTCGGCTTGCCCCTACATGCCGAAACAGCGTTTGACGGTCACTCAAAGGCAAAAAGGGGAAGGGCCGATACTTTGGCCCTTCTTTTTAGATATTAGAACATGAGCGGCGCAGTTCCGTCAGTCGTAGGCCTACGGAGCGTACACGGCTGCTTTGAGCTGACACGCGTGTTCTCCCTGCAAGCACAACGGTGCTCGGAACGCCTAAGGTTTTGCAGGACTACTTCTATAAGGCCGGCTCGCTTGGTACAGGGCCAGCCGTTCAGCAGCCCCTTCACGATCAGGAGAGCCGGACGAGACTGCTTGCTCTTGCCACTTAACGGCTGCCGGAAAATCGTTGACCTCGGCATAGGCAGCGGCGAGCGCTTCGATACACAATGGATCACCGCCGCGGGTCAAGTCATACGCCTTCTTGGCGCACTCAATTGCCGTCTTGCCATCTCGAATCGACCCATCTGGCGAGGTCGCCAGAATCCAGGCCTTATATCGCCACGCCTCCGAATCCTGGCCGTCCAACTGGATTGCGTGATCAAAGTCGGCAATAGCTTTTTTATGTTGACCGAGTAGATCAAACGCATTGCCTCGATTGCTGTACGTCATTTGCAGGTTGGGATCGAGCCGGAGGGCATCGGTATAGTCGTCGATGGCCTTGTCTAGCTGCCCAGTCGCCGCATAAACGTTCCCCCGGTTCGAGAAGCCGCGGGCAGCTTTGGGGTCCAATCGAATCGACTCCGTTAAGTCAT
>DATCFX010001012.1:0-7458 GCA_036509275.1 Pirellulales bacterium
GCGTCGCCCGCTCGATCCCGAGACCATGCGTGCCGATTTTCCGATCCTGGCCACGCTTTTGCACGAGGGCGTGCCGCTGGTGTACCTGGACAATGCGGCCACGACGCAGCGGCCGCGGCAGGTGATTTCGGCCATCGTGGACGTGTACGAAAAGCACTACGCCAACGTCCACCGCGGCATCCATTGGCTCAGCGATCAGAGCACCGACTTATTTGAGAACGCCCGCGAACGGGTGCGGCGCTTCATCAACGCCGCGGCCCGCGAGGAAGTGATTTTCACGCCGGGCACGACCGAGGCCATCAACCTGGTGGCCCGCAGTTGGGGCGATGCCAATGTCCGCCCCGGCGACGAGATCCTGCTGTCCGAGATGGAGCACCACGCCAACCTCGTGCCCTGGCAGCAATTGGCCGCGCGCACCGGCGCCGTGCTGCGGCATATCCCGATCACCGACGATGGGCAGCTCATGCTCGAAGAGCTGCCCAAGCTGCTCTCCGAAAAAACCCGGCTGGTGGCGATCGCCGCCATTTCCAACGTGCTGGGAACGATCAATCCGATTGCCGAGATTGTCCGCCAGGCGCATGCAGCCGGGGCCCTGGTGCTCGTGGATGCGGCTCAAAGTGCGCCGCATGGCACGACCGACGTGCAGCAACTCGGGGCCGATTTTCTAGCTTTCAGCGGCCACAAGATGTTGGGGCCCTCGGGCGTCGGCGTGTTGTACGGCCGGCGCGCGTTGCTCGAAGCCATGCCGCCGTTCCTGGGCGGCGGCAGCATGATCCGCCGCGTGCGGTTGGATTCGTTCGAGCCGGCCGAACTGCCCGCCAAGTTCGAGGCCGGCACGCCGCCGATTGTCCCGGCCATCGGGCTGGGGGCCGCGATCGAGTATCTGGAACACGTCGGCATGCAGGCCATCCACGAGCACGAACTGCTGCTTACGCGCCGGGCCCATGCCGTGCTGGCCGATCAGCCCGGCCTGCGATTTTTGGGGCCCGCGCCTGAGCACAAGGGCGGCATCGTCAGCTTTACGGTCGAAGGCATGCATGCCCACGATATCGCGCAACTGCTCGACCGCCACGGCGTCGCGGTGCGCGCCGGCCATCATTGCGCCATGCCGCTGCACAAACGGCTGGGCATTGGCGCCAGCGCCCGGGCCAGCTTCTACTTCTATAACACGCTGACCGAAGTCGACCGGCTGGGCGAGGCCCTCTCCGCCGCCCGCCGCGTGCTTCGCCGTCGATCCTGATGCCTCAAAAAAACCGCGACCGCTGGCCGCGGAACCCCAACGGACCGTCATGCTGACCTCGCTGATTTCCGCCGCCCGCCCGTTGTCTGCAATCCTGGTCATCGCCGGCGGTTTTCTGCTGGCCGCATCTGCCGTTGCCGCACCGACCGCAGCCGAAGAGCTGCACGCGCTACTCGATGCGGACTGGAACTTCGAAATGCGTTGGGATCCGCTCTGGGCGACGCACGTCGGCGATCATCGCTACGACGATCGGCTGCCCGAGCGCGGGCTGCGGCAGGAGCAAGCCTATCTGGCCGAAAAGCGCCAGACGCTCGCCCGCTGGCACACAATCGATCGCGGCCAACTCGCGCCGCACCAGCGGCTGGACTACGACACCTTCGGCATCCTGCTGAAAAACACGCTGGCCGAAGAAGAATTTCAGACCTACCTGATGCCGATCACGAATCGCTCCGGCTTTCATATTTCGTTTCCAGAACTCCCCGACAATGTGCCGCTGAATACCACGCGCGATTATGAAAATTACATCGCGCGGCTGCGCGCCTTCGGCCGGTATGCGGACCAGAACATCGACCTGTTGCGGGCCGGCATCGAGCGCGGCATGACCTTGCCGGCCGAAGTCTTGCGCGACTATCGCCGCCCGATCGACGCCCAGATTGTCGATGATCCGAAACAGAGCGCCCTCTACAAGCCGTTTCTCAAGTTCCCCGCTGCCATCGGCAAGGAAGACCGCCCGCGGCTGGCGGCGGCCGGGCGCGAGGCCATCGCCGAGAGCGTGGTGCCGGGCTACAAGCGGTTCCTGGCGTTCATGCACGACGAATATGTGCCGCACGCCCGGGGCTCGATCGCCGCCTCGGCCCTGCCGCGCGGACGCGAGTTCTATCGTCATCGGGTCCAGAGCTACACGTCGCTCGATCTCACGCCCGAGCAGGTTCACGAACTGGGACAGTCGGAGGTCAAGCGGATCGACGCCGAAATGCGAGGTGTGATGGGCCGCGTGGGTTTTAAAGGCGATTTTGCTGCCTTCGTGGCCCACTTGCGCACGGATCCCAAGTTCTACGCCGACACGCCCGAGGCACTGCTGAAGCAAGTCGCCTGGGTGATGAAGCAGGTCGACGGCCGGCTGCTCTCGCTGTTTCGCACGCTGCCGCGCACGCCGTGCGGCATTCGGCAGGTGCCTGACTTCATTGCTCCCAGCACGACCACTGCCTATTACCAGCAGCCGTCCGGCGACGGCACGCGGGCCGGCTTTTATTACCTCAACACGTACGATCTCAAGAGCCGGCCGCTGTTCGAAGTCGAAGCCCTCACGTGCCACGAGGCGATTCCCGGCCATCATTTGCAGCTTGCCTTGCAGCAAGAGCGGGCCGACTTGCCGAAGTTCCGCCGCTTCGGCGACTTCACCGCGTTTATCGAAGGCTGGGGCCTGTATGCCGAACGCTTGGGCCTCGAGCTGGGCCTGTACGAAGACCCGTACAGCGATTTCGGCCGCCTGAGCTACGAAGCCTGGCGGGCCTGCCGGCTGGTGGTGGATTCCGGCATTCATTATTTTGGCTGGACGCGCCAGCAGGCGATCGACTTCATGGCCGCGCACACGGCCTTGGCCATGCACAACATTCGGTCCGAGGTGGATCGCTACATTGCCTGGCCGGGCCAAGCGCTGGCCTACAAAGTGGGCGAGCTGAAGTTCCGCGAACTGCGAAAACGGGCCACTGTGCGGCTGGGCGAGCACTTTGACGTGCGGCGTTTTCACGACGTGGTGCTGGCCGGCGGCGCCGTGCCGCTCTCGCTCTTGGAAAAACAGGTCGACGCCTGGATTGCCGCAGAAGAGAAATCGGCCAAAACCAGCGACGCGAAATAGCAGGCGCGAAGCAAGCGGCTCGGCTGCCGCGTCGGCCGGTTCGTGGTAGAATTAGGCGTAACGATCGGAGGCCTTCTGTATGTCGCCCGAACTCTCAACCGAACTACGGCAAGCGCTTCACCAGTTGCGGGGCAATCAGCCGCTACGCTTGGTCGATCCTGAAACCAACACGGTCTACGTGCTGATGCGCGCCGAGCTATTCGACCAAGTTCGGGCCGTGCTCCACGAGGACGAAGCGGAGCTTGCGGACACTTACGGGGCTCAAAGCGAGGCGGCGCTGCGGGCCGGTTGGGACGCGCCAGGGATGGATGACTACGACCGCTATGACGAGAACCGCAAGAAGCCATGCCCGTAGATCGTGGCGACGTTGTGCTGGCCCTCTTTCCGTTTACGGACGCGAGCGGCTCCAAGCGGCGCCCCGCATTGGTCGTACAGTGCCAGCGCAATAATCGCCGACTCCAAGACGTGATTCTCGCGCTCATCACGTCGAATACCGCTCGCGTGTCGACGGAGCCGACGCAGTTGATGATCGAGATTGCCACATTGGACGGCCAGCAGTCGGGCCTGCTGCACGATTCGGCGGTCAAGTGCGAGCATTTGATGACCGTGCATGAACGGTTGATCGAGCGAGTGGTCGGCCATTTGTCGCCCGGGATGATGCAGCAAGTCGATCAATGTCTGCGCTCGGCGCTTGACTTGCAATAAACTAGCGAAGCAGCGCGGCAGCAAGCGATCACGAGAACCCAAAAGCTAAGAATCCGCGTGGCCTTGATCGCGTCGCCGGCATAGGGGATGATCGACACGCCGCCGGAAAGCACGCTCGTCCGAAGACAAAATGCCGATCGCGGGAAACGGGAAACTCGGGAGCTACGGGGCCTGGAACATAGCATGGCGGCACCGGTTACGACCGAAAGCGAAGTCGACGAAGGCGCATTGCAGCCGCCGAGCCATCGGCCGTTTGTGCCGGATGACGTACACGAGCCGGAGTTCACCTGGCCGGCCGTGACGCTGGGGGCCGTGCTGGGCATCGTGTTCGGCGCCTCGAGCCTGTACCTGGTGCTCAAGGTGGGGATGACCGTTTCGGCTTCGATCCCCGTCGCCGTGCTGTCGATCACGCTGTTTCGCGTCTTCACTCGCGTGCTCGGCGTTCGCCGGGCCACGATCCTCGAAAATAATATCGTGCAGACCACCGGCTCGGCCGGCGAATCGATCGCCTTCGGCGTGGGCGTGACGATTCCGGCCCTGATGCTGCTGGGTTTCGACATGAGCGTCGTGCGCGTGATGACCGTCGGCGTGTTGGGCGGGCTGCTCGGCATTCTGATGATGATTCCGCTCCGCCGGGCTTTTATCGTCAAACAGCACGACCGGCTGCCGTATCCGGAAGGCACCGCGTGCGCCGAAGTGCTGATCGTCGGCGAGCGCGGCGGGGCGACCGCTCGGACCGTCTTTGCCGGCTTCGGCGTGGCCTTGGTCCACAAGTTTTGCACGCAGGCTTTGAAGCTGTGGAAAGACGTGGTCGATCAGCCGCTGTACACCACCAGCGGCCAGGGACTGAACCGCGGCGTGATCGGCGGCGAGCTAGCGCCCGAGCTGCTGGGCGTCGGCTATATCATCGGCCCGCGGATCGGAGCGATCATGGTTTCCGGCGCCATCCTGGCCTACCTGGTGATGACGCCGCTGATTTACATGTTCGGCCGCTACCTGGATGCGCCGCTGCCGCCGGCCGATCGCCTGCTCATTCGCAACATGGACGTCCGCGAGATTCGCAACGCCTATATCCTCTACATCGGCGCCGGCGCCGTGGCCACCGGCGGCATTTTGAGCATGCTGCAAGCCTTGCCGCTGATTTTCGCTTCGCTGCGCTCGGGCATGCGCGATCTGGCCGCGGCCCGCAGCGACGGCCGGCCGAGCGAACGCGTCCCGCGCACGGAGCGCGACTTGTCGCTGAAGTTTGTCGTGCTGGGTTGCATCGGCCTGGTGATTGCGCTGTCGGCCTCGCCCGAGTTGGGATTGGGCTGGTCGCTGCACGGCGTGGTCGGAGCGCTGCTGATCGTGTTTTTCGGCTTTCTGTTCGTCACGGTTTCGTCGCGGCTGACGGGGCAGATCGGCTCGTCGAGCAATCCGATCTCGGGCATGACGGTGGCCACGCTGCTGTTGACCTGCCTGGTCTTTGTGGCCATCGGCCGCACCGGCGGCAACGCGCCGTTGACCGCGCTCTCCGTGGCCGCGGTGGTCTGCATCGCGGCTTCCAACGGCGGCACCACGTCGCAGGATCTCAAGACCGGCTATCTCATCGGCGCCACGCCGCGCTGGCAGCAGTTGGCCATTCTGGTCGGCGCGCTGACGTCGGCCCTGGTCATCGGCCTCACGCTCTTATTGCTCAACGAGGCCGGCACGGTCTACACCAAGCGGGCCGAGTTTGTGCCGAACCATCGCGTCAAGAACGTGCAAGAGCTGACCCAGCGCGAGCACGCCGGCGGCCAGTATGCCGATACGGACCACACGCTGTACTATGTAAAGCATTTTCGCGAGGGTGAATCACACGAGGTCCAGGCCGGAAAATACCTGGTCGACGACACGGGCCGGCTGCGCTACCTGGTGGATCCGGCCATCAACGGCCGCGTTGACCGCCGCGACGATGGCACTGCTGTGCCCAACAAGTTCGAAGCGCCCAAGACCAAGCTGATGGCACTGATCATCGACGGCATCCTGAACGGCCGGCTCCCCTGGGAACTGGTGATTATCGGCGCGCTGGTGGCCGTGGTCTTGGAACTGGCCGGCGTGCCGTCGCTGCCATTTGCCGTGGGCGTGTACCTGCCGATCGAAACGTCGGTGCCGATTTTCATTGGCGGCGCGGTGCGTTGGGCCGTTGATCGCCGGCGCGGGTCTGGCATCGAGTCGGAAGGCAGCCCCGGCGTGCTGCTGAGTTCCGGCTATATTGCCGGTGGCGCGATTGGCGGCGTGTTGATCGCCTTTTTGAGTTTTGCGCCTGCCGCCTTGAGCGCCCTGGCCATCGGCAGCAAACTGCCGGCCGCCTGGCAATCGAGCGACTGGCCGGCGCTGGCCATGTTTATCGTCTTGATCGTCGTACTCGGCCTGGTGGCCGGGAAAAGAGAGAAGGAAGTGAAAAGTGAAAAGTGAAAAGTGGAAAGTGAAAAGTGAAAAGTGAAAAGTGGAAAATGAAGAATCCTGCCGCGGTAATTTCTTCGGTCACTTTGCACTTTTCACTTTTCACTTAAATCAATTACCGCACGGAGGTCACCTCGAATATGAAACGCATTTCCGCACTACTGATCCTGGGTGTGATGATGAACTTGGCGGCGATTCGCTTGGCACGCGGTGATGAAGGCATGTGGCTGTTCAACCGGCCGCCGCGCGAGCAATTGGCCAAGCGCTATGACTTCAACATCACGGACGACTGGCTCGAGCACGTGCAGCGCTCCAGCGTCCGCTTCAATAGCGGCGGCTCGGGCTCGTTTGTCTCGCGCGGCGGCCTGGTGATGACCAACCATCACGTGGGGGCCGACGCGCTGCAAAAGCTGAGCACGCCCGAGCGCGACCTGCTGGAAATCGGGTTCCATGCCCGCCAGGCTGCCGACGAACTGAAGTGCGTCGACCTGGAGCTGAACGTGCTGATGGACATCGAGGATGTCACCGCGAAAGTGAATGCCGCAGTGCCAGCCGGTGCCCATCCGGCCGCAGCCCAAAAGGCCCGGCAGGCGGTGATGAACACGATCGAAAAGGAGTCGCTCGACAAGACCGGGCTGCGCAGCGACGTGGTCACATTGTATCAGGGCGGACTGTATCAACTCTATCGCTACAAAAAGTATACCGACGTGCGGCTGGTATTTGCGCCCGAGAAGGCGATCGCCTTTTTCGGCGGCGATCCGGACAACTTCGAGTACCCGCGCTATGACCTGGACTGCTGCTTTTTCCGCGTTTACGAGGGCGGCAAGCCGGTCGAGCACGACGATTTCCTGCGCTTCAGCACGCGCGGGGTGAGCGATGACGAGCTGATTTTCGTCTCGGGCCATCCCGGCAAGACGGATCGGCAGAACACGTACGCACACCTCTGCTTCTTGCGCGACCTGGCTTTACCGTTGACGATGAACAACGTCCGGCGCCGCGAGATCAACCTGCGGAGCTACAGCGATCGCAGCCTGGAGAACGCACGCCGCGGTGAGGACGAACTGTTCGCTTATCAAAACACGCGCAAGGCGCGGCTGGGCGGCCTGGATGGCTTGCAGAATCCGCTGGTGATGCAACCCAAGCTCGCGGCCGAGCAAGAGTTGCGGAAGCGCGTGGCCGCTGATCCCAAGCTGCGCGCGGCCGACGGCAATGCCTGGGACCAGGTCGAGGC
>DATCFX010001013.1:0-4148 GCA_036509275.1 Pirellulales bacterium
CTCGGCGGTGAAGTAAGCAATCAGCGGCACGGTTTCCAGCGAGGGGTCGCTGCACAATTGCTCCAATGCGGCAAGCGGTTGCACGTCACCTTGGCGGACGACGACGATCATCAGTGCGCAGGCCCGAACCTGGGCCAACACGGAGCCGGCGTGGACGCCCTCGGCCGTCTGCATTGTGACGTCGCCGCCGCAGACCAGATCGCTGACGGCTTGACGCCCGGCGTCGTCTTCGCCGACGACGACCACCGGCCGGACGCGATGGCTCAGGGCTTCGCACAGCCGGACAAATACGCCGTCGAGCGTTTCCCGGTCGCGGATCGGCTTGGAAACGGTGCCCAGCGCGCCGAGCTTGAGCCCCAGGCCCTGTTCCTCTTCGGTGGTGATCACCTGCACGGGGATGTGCCGGGTATGGATGTCCTCTTTCAGCCGGGCCAACAAACGCCAGCCGCCGATGTCCGACAAATTAATATCCAGCGTGATGGCGTGCGGGTGCAACTGGTGTACGAGCCGCAAGGCCTCCGAACCGCGGGAAGCCACCACCGCCTTGAACCCCCGCTCGCGCGCCAGTTCCAGCAGGTAGCGGGCAAACGTCGGTTCGTTCTCCACGATCAGCAGCGTTTGATCGCCGGTACACAGGCTATCGCGATCGTCCTGCACGAGCACGTCGGCCGGCGCGCCCGCGTCCGCGCTCGCAGTCGCTTTCACCTCGGTCAACAGCGCCGGCTGCTGACCGTAAGCCGGCGGCACGCTGGCCAATTGCCGCGGCTGAGCGGTGGGAATGTACTGGATCGGTACGAACAGCGTGAACGTGCTGCCTTCGCCCGGTTCGCTCGTGAGGCGGATTTCGCCTCCCAGCATGCGGGCGATTTCGCGGCTGATCGCCAGGCCCAAACCCGTACCGCCATAACGCCGGCTGGTGCTGCCGTCGGCCTGCTGGAAAGCCTCGAAAATAATCTGATGTTTGTCGGGGGGAATGCCAATGCCCGTGTCGTGTACCACGAAGGCCGCCACGGCCGCTGCCCGATTGAGTTGCGGGTGGTCGGGACTCCATCCCGAGTGGGCCATGCTGACGGTGAATTCGACCTGACCGCGATCCGTGAACTTGAAGGCGTTGGACAGCAGGTTCTTGATGATCTGCTGCAAACGCTTGACGTCGGTCCGCAGTAGCGGGGGCAGATCCGGGGCAAAGTCGAGCTTGAAGCCCAGCTTCTTCATCTCCGCCACGTGGCCGAAGGTGCGTTCGACATAGTCCCGCAGGCTGCGGAACGGAATCTCGGCAATATCGACGACGACCGTGCCCGACTCGATCTTCGACAGATCGAGAATGTCGTTGATCAGCTCCAGCAGGTCGTTGCCCGAGGCATGGATCGTCTTGGCGAAGTCGACCTGCCGCATCGTGAGATTTTCGTCGGCGTTCTTGGCAAGCTGGTCGGAAAGAATCAGCAGGCTGTTGAGCGGCGTCCGCAGTTCGTGCGACATGTTGGCCAGGAATTCGGACTTGTACTTCGAGGTCAGGGCCAACTGCGTGGCCTTTTCTTCCAGCGCCCGGCGGGCCTGTTCGACTTCCTGGTTCTTGGTCTCGACTTCGGCGTTCTGCTTGGCCAGCAGTTGGGCCTTCTCGCCCAATTCCTGATTCGTTTGCTGGAGTTCCTGCTGCTGGCTTTGCAACTCTTTGGCCAACGACTGCGATTGTTTGAGCAGGTCTTCGGTGCGCGTGTTGGCCTCGATCGTGTTGAGCACGATGCCGATGCTCTCGGTCAACTGGTCGAGGAACGTCTCGTGCGTGGAATTGAAGCGCTCGAACGACGCCAGCTCGAGCACCGCCTTGACCTGGCCCTCGAACACCACCGGCATCACGATGACGTTCAGCGGCGTGGCTTCGCCCAGGCCGGACGTGATGCAAATGTAGTTGGTCGGCACGTTGGTCAGCAGGATCTTCTGTTTCTCCAAGGCGCACTGTCCGACCAGCCCTTCGCCGAGTTTGAAGACATTGTCGACGTGCTTGCGTTCTTTGTGGGCGTAGCTGGCGAGCAACTTGAGCCGCGGCTCGTCGCCGACGGTATCGACCGTATAAAACACGCCTTGTTGCGCGGCGACCACGGGAGCCAATTCCGAGAGGATCAAGCGGCCCACGGCCAAGAGGTCCTTCTGGCCCTGCAACATCCGCGAGAACTTCGCCATGTTTGTCTTGAGCCAATCCTGCTCGCTGTTTTTCAGCGTGGTGTCCTTCAGGTTGCGGATCATTTCGTTGATATTGTCCTTGAGCGCCGCGACTTCGCCCAGCGCGTCGACTTTGATCGAGCGCGTCAGGTCGCCCTTGGTCACGGCCGTGGCCACCTCGGCAATGGCCCGCACCTGGTTCGTAAGATTAGCGGCGAGCTGGTTCACGTTGTCGGTCAGATCGCGCCACGTGCCGGCCGCACCCGGTACTAGCGCCTGGCCGCCCAGTTTGCCTTCGACGCCCACTTCGCGGGCCACCGTGGTCACCTGGTCGGCGAAGGTGGCCAGGGTCTCGATCATGCCGTTGATCGTGTCAGCCAGTTCGGCGATCTCGCCCTTGGCGTCGACCGCCAGCTTGCGCTTGAGGTTGCCGTTGGCCACGGCGGTCACCACGCCGGCGATGCCGCGCACCTGGCCGGTGAGATTGCCGGCCATTAGGTTGACGCTGTCGGTCAGGTCCTTCCACGTGCCGGCCACGCCTTTCACGTCGGCCTGGCCGCCCAACTTGCCTTCGGTGCCCACCTCGCGGGCCACGCGCGTGACTTCCGAAGCGAATGAGCGCAACTGATCGACCATCGTGTTGATCGTGTTTTTCAGCTCGAGGATTTCGCCCTTCACGTCCA
This sequence comes from Pirellulales bacterium, assembly GCA_036509275.1. GTDB lineage: Bacteria > Planctomycetota > Planctomycetia > Pirellulales > PNKZ01 > DATATB01. The sequence goes on from DATCFX010001013.1 coordinate 2,844, forward strand.
CCGTGATCTTCTTCGACAAGTCGCCGTTGGCCACGGCCGTGGTCACGGCGGCGATGTTGCGCACCTGACCGGTGAGATTGCCGGCCATGAAGTTCACGTTGTCGGTCAGGTCCTTCCACGTGCCGGCTACGCCCTTCACGTCGGCCTGGCCGCCCAGCTTGCCTTCGGTGCCCACCTCGCGGGCCACGCGCGTGACTTCCGAGGCAAACGAACTGAGCTGATCGACCATCGTGTTGATCGTGTTTTTGAGTTCCAGAATCTCGCCGCGGACGTCCACCGTGATTTTTTTCGACAGGTCGCCGTTGGCCACGGCCGTGGTCACGGCGGCGATGTTGCGCACCTGGCCGGTGAGATTGCCAGCCATCGAGTTCACGCTGTCGGTCAAATCCTTCCACGTGCCGGCCACGCCGCGGACGTCGGCTTGCCCACCGAGCTTGCCTTCGGTGCCCACTTCGCGGGCCACGCGCGTGACTTCCGAGGCGAACGAGTTGAGCTGATCGACCATCGTGTTGATCGTGTCCTTCAACTCCAGGATTTCGCCGCGCACGTCCACGGTGATCTTCTTTGACAAGTCGCCGTTGGCCACGGCCGTGGTCACGGCGGCGATGTTGCGCACCTGGCCGGTGAGGTTGCCGGCCATGAAGTTCACGCTGTCGGTCAGGTCCTTCCAGGTGCCCGCCACGCCCTTCACGTCGGCCTGCCCGCCCAGCTTGCCTTCCGAGCCGACTTCTCGGGCCACGCGCGTGACTTCCGAGGCGAACGAGTTGAGCTGATCCACCATCGTGTTGATCGTGTCCTTCAACTCCAGGATTTCGCCCTGCACGTCCACGGTGATCTTTTTCGACAAGTCGCCGTTGGCGACGGCCGTGGTCACGGCGGCGATGTTGCGCACCTGGCCGGTAAGGTTGCCGGCCATCGAGTTCACGCTGTCGGTCAGGTCTTTCCAGGTGCCGGCCACGCCGCGGACGTCGGCTTGCCCACCCAGTTTGCCTTCGGTGCCCACCTCGCGGGCCACGCGCGTGACTTCCGAGGCAAACGAGCGCAATTGATCGACCATCGTGTTGATCGTGTTTTTCAGCTCCAGGATTTCGCCCTTCACGTCCACCGTGATCTTTTTCGATAAGTCGCCGTTGGCCACGGCCGTAGTCACGGCGGCGATGTTGCGCACCTGGCCGGTGAGATTGCCGGCCATGAAGTTCACGCTATCGGTGAGGTCCTTCCACGTGCCCGCCACGCCTTTCACGTCGGCCTGGCCGCCGAGCTTACCTTCGGTGCCCACCTCGCGGGCCACGCGCGTGACTTCCG
>DATCFX010001014.1:0-4112 GCA_036509275.1 Pirellulales bacterium
CGAAAGCCTGCGATCGATCGCCGCCGAACTGACCCGCCGCGGCATTCCAACCCGAGAGGGCAAAAGCAAATGGACCCATACGAGCGTGGCGAGCATCATCAGCCGGCTGCCGGAGAGCGTGCCGGCCGCATAAAGCGACTCTACGACCGGCTGGCCGCCATTCTCCGCGGGCTGCCGCCAGACCGCTTGGAAGCCTTCCATGACCACCTGCAAGACACCGAGGCCAGCGACGATGCCGACGATCACCGAGGCCCTGAAGCGGGCGATTGAGCAAAGCGGCAAGACCCCGTACCGCATCGCCAAAGACGCCGGCATTTCGGCCGCCATGCTGTCGCGATTCCTGGCCGGCGAGCGGGACGTGCGGCTGGCGACCGTCGACAAGATCGCCGCGACCCTGGGGCTGTCGCTCACGCTGAAGCCGCAACGCCATTAAGCCGGATCTCCATTGCGGCGGCTGAGTGCTGGGCGAGCTGGCCGACGCGTCTAGCCCGAACCGGCGATTACTCGGCTTTGATCTTCGAATAGCCGAGGCCACCAAGAAACCCGGCAACCAGGCCGCCCAGTGCGGCCAGGACTTCCTTCAGCATGGCCCCTTGGTTGTAGTGAAGGAACAAAAAGCAAGTGACGACGAATGCGACTAAGGCGCCCCACAGGCATTGAGCCTTCAGTGAGTACCGCTGCTTCGCTTGTTCGCCAGCCTGCTGGATAATAGTCGTGATCTGATCTGGCCCCAGCTTCTCCAGCAGGACATTCGGGGCCGGCCCGGCAGCGAAGTGGAAGCCAAACAAGTGCCGTGCGCCCTGCCTCGCTTGATCTTGGATTGCCTCAACCGGCGGAAGTGAGACCGGTGCAATCGGTACTGGGCGCTGTTGCTCGCCTGGACTAGAGGCGGCTAGCGGCTCGGAACCTTCGCTCATTGCCAATATCGAACTCCCTTACCGAGCCGACCGGAAATTCTGTTCGCGATCGCGTCGAAATTCCGTAGCGGACTCACGAGCTGGCGCCCAGCGTATCCCGAGAATTTCTCGAGCGCATACAGACGAACAAACTCGTTCGCGAAGGTGTTGGCAAACACTTCGATGTATTGCTTGCGACTCTCCGGCTCAACGCTGCCGGCCAATTGCGGAAGCACTTCCTTGAGCGCCAGTTCCAGGCTCTCCATGAGCCCGGGGTCAGCGCTTGCGAACAGTGGGCCGAAGACCTTAACTTCAAACTCGCCGTGTCCCTGCGGCTCAACGTGCGTTTGAAAACCTAGGCAGGCGCTGTGGAGGTGCTGGGGCAAAGGTAAATGAACTGGGTCGCCAATGAATCCCGATGACATCCCACCTCCCAGAATGCCGATCACTTTGTCGTGCATTTCAGTAGGCATAATTCGGCTCTTTGTTCGTGAATCTAAAATGAATGGGCAGCCTTGGCGATAAGACAGCCCGCACAACCCGCAAGGTACATTGAACGCGCGGCCACGGCAAATAGCGGAGAGCGAAAAACGTGCCGCAATGATGTCGTCGCTGGCCAATTTCAGGCAGCCCCAAGCTGTCAATGCTTGACAGCGCCCCGTCCGTGGCGTGAGAATGCGGTCACTAAAGCCCTTCGGGGCACGCAACGAGACAGACCGATGTTTTTCACGAAACGGGCCGCAGGCCCGGTGACTTGTGCGCGGACCCCGAGCTGTGACCCTCGATGGAGGGTAGCAAGGGCCGCCGGGCGGTTTGCGCCGCCCAGTAGCGAGCCACCGGGCCTGCGGTCTTTTTGTGCGCGTCGGTCTGTCGGGCCGGCCTTCGGCGACGGACCGCCGACGGCCCAGGCCCATTCCGGCCGGCGCGCCGAAAGGCCTTTCCTATGGAAAGTAGCATCCGTGCCAGCGATGCGTCTGTGGTCAATTCCCGGCGTGAGTTTCTAACGGCCCTGGCCGTGCCCGCGGTCGCCGGCATTGCCGGCCAGCCAGACGGCCAGTCAATCGTCCCATCCAGCGGCAAACCGACCGAGGCCGCCAGCCAGGTCGATCCGAGCCAGGCCGTTGCCGCCTCGATCTACCTGGTCGACATGCTGCGGCTCGACTCCGGCGAGGTGGTGCCCGATCGAATCACCATGAGCCGAAGCACGTCGCCGGAGTACGCCGGTGGCGAGCCGCGCCTTGTGCGGTGGTACACGTTCGAGCCGCTGTCTTGCGATGCTCGGTTCCGCGTGTTTACGACGGCGTGGCGCCCCAACGCCCATTTGTCGCGATATCTCACAAGGTACGGTGCAATTCACGAGCGGTGCGGCGGCCTCCGATTTCGCAATTGGCAGGACGCCCTTAAAGCGATCGACGAAGCACGTGCGTCATACCCGACGCCGGCCAGCGTGCTCGACGTGCCGCCGCAACTCGACGATGAGGGTGGCTATTGCGATGGCGGCCACCTACTGACCAGAGCCGATGCACTGGCTGCCATTGCCGGCGCCAACAGTCGCACGATCGAAGCGAGCGGCGGAGTGGCCGGCTGTCTCGACAAGCCGTGGCGCATAGGCATTGAATTGGGCGAGACGGACTGCTGGGCCAAGGCCATGCTTCGCGTTACGGGCATGGGCATCGGCGACGGCTATGAGCTGCAAGACGGGTGCAGCCCCATTCGCCTGCTGCGACCCACGGGCGGCGAGCTGGCCCGCTATGCGATCGGCCCCGCTGCTGCCGGCGAAGGCGGTGCAGCATGACGACCATCGCTAAAACCGCAGCCGATGTCGAAATGCAGCGTGCCCTCGATGCCCTGGCTGCGCTGCCGCCGGCCGATTGTCTGGACGCGATGAGCACGGCGCTGGCCCATCGCTGCCATGACGCGATGATGGTTGGGCACCCGTGGCCCAGCGGCTTGTATTCCAAGCTGGATCGCGAGTTGACCGCCGCCGCGCGGAAGATCGGCGGTGCAGCATGATTGCGCCAGCCGCCACGCCGCTGCCCAACGGAAAACCCACCCCTTGGCACGCGAGCCCAAAGGGAGCCGCCGGACCATGCCCGACCTGCGGTTGCGCTGGCAAGCGCTGCAAGACGTTCCAGCACTGCCGCCTCGGTCCCTTTGGGCTTTGGATCATTCGCCGGCCCGGCCCGGCTGGATGGATCTATAAGAGCGAATGCAATGCCAGTGTTATTGGCAAGCAGGCGGAACAGTTCGTTGCCGCCACCGCGGATGAGGAGTTCACGCTGCCCGAAATCTCAATGTCGCCCGATCCGCTCGGCGAACTGGCGACGCCGGAAATGAAACTGATCGACTTCTACAACCAGGCGTTCAAGCCGTTGGCGCTCCGCAGCCGGGCGGCCAACACGCTGCGGTTGTACAACTCGACCATGAACACGTTCGCCAAGTTCCTTGAGCGCTCGCCGCGCGTAGCCGACCTGACCGACGATACCGTGAGCCGGTTTCTCGATTGGTTTAAGCACCTTGGCCGCTCGCCGATGAGCGTAAACAAAGAGAGGGCCAACCTGCTGGCCATCTGGAGGTTCGCCTGTCGCAAGCACGTTCTCCAGCAGTGGCCCGACGTAGCGGCCGAGCGTGAACCGAAGCGGACTCCGCAAGCGTGGCTTGAACCGGACCTGGCAAAGCTGATGGCGGCGTGCCGTGCGGCGCCTGGAAAGATTGGCCGCGTGCCAGCGCGAAGCTTTTGGACGGCCTTGCATCTCACGATGTGGGATTCCGGCGAGCGCATCTCAGCGTTGATGAAACTGACGTGGGACTTGGTCGACCTGGCTGATGGCTACGTTCGCGTGCCGGCCGAGTTTCGCAAAGCCGGCACCGAGGATCAACTCTACAGGCTACGGCCGGAAACGATCGCGGCCTTAAAGGCTCTCAGGGGTTCGCCCGATGGCCCGGTTTTTCATTGGCCGTTTTCGCCGTCATACCTGTGGCATCGATACAAGTTGCTGCTGAAGCGTGCCGGCTTGCCGCACGACAGCAAGAGCAAGTTCCACCGGATGCGCAGGAGCGTGGCCAGTTATGCCGAGCGAGCCGGCGGCAACGCGACGGAACTGCTGGGGCACAGCAGCCGTAAGGTGACGATGGCCTATCTCGACAAGCGGCTGACCGGCGGCCGCTTTGCGAGCGACATTTTGCCGTCGCTCGCGTCTGTGGATCAAATCGCTG
>DATCFX010001015.1:0-3759 GCA_036509275.1 Pirellulales bacterium
GTGCCCCAGCGGATGGCGTTCACGTATCCCCGCCTCCGCTCGCAGAAGGATGTCGAACTGGTGTTTCGACACGTGCCCCTGCCCGTGGCCCGTCCGGAATAATCATTCCAGCGCGCGGCCAACGGCCGCGGCTTGATGGGCCAACGGCCGCAGTTTTATGGCTGCACGACAGCCGGCGCCGGCAAGAACACGATCGTCGTCCACAGGGACTGATCTTCCCACAGCCGCCAACCACGCGAGGCCTGTTCGAAGCGGGCCAGGTGTTCCTGGTGCTGGCCGCCGAAACGAACTACGCCGTCGACCAGCCGCACGTTTTCCAGCGGCCCGAACTCCTTGGCCGGCTGCCCGTCGCTTTCGAGGCGCACCATCACGGCCGCAGGAAACTCGATAAAGCGAAAGCGGTCGCCGCCGATCCGCCAGGTGCCTGCCAAATAACAGGCAGCTTCACGATCCTGCGGGTCGCGGAGCGAGTTGCCGACGATCCGCACTTCGAGCGCTTCGCCGGTCCAATTGCGCTCTTTATCGGTTTGATGCTCAAAGAACAGCGGCATTTTCATGACTTCGGCCTCGGCAGCCGGAGAAGCCCGGCGGGTCGTCGGCTTTCGGAGCCGAGTTTTTTTGTTTGAATCCACGACGCTCATCAGCGTTGGTTCCTCAATCTGCTAGTTTGCCCTGGTTTTGGATAAAAATAGTCTGCCTTGCACGGCCAGCGACGGCCACGAACCATCCCGTGACCCGGCATCCGGTTCACGTCCTGGCATGCGGTTTTGCACACCACGCGGCCGCGAACGATTTCGGGCCCGCTCATGCTTTCTGGCTGCAAACTGCGCGGGCGTCGGGCTCTTTTGCCCCACGGACCACGTGCCTATTGGTTTGCAGCTCTTTGCCTAATTAGCTCGGCCCGTCGCAATCGCAGCGACCGGTCTGGCTTTGTCCGAGTTCTGGGCCTCGGAAGCGGGCCGCTGTCGCGAGCACTCGGGGGGGAGTGCTCGCCGCTTCGCACCCGCGCGCCTGGCGGCAAGCCAAGCGATTTGCGGCGTGGCCCATCGACTGCCTTGCTTTGGCCCGTGAAGTGCCTTGTGTGGCCCGTCGACCGCCTTACGCCGCGGTGATCTTTCGGGAAAGATCGGCTAAATCGTGCTAAAGAACCTCAAAATCCGTTCAGATTCCGTTTATGCGTGCCGGTGAGCGGGATTTCCAGCAGCCTCGCGGGGGCGAAAACCGGTCCCACCGGTATTGCCCGAGATCGAAAGCCGCCTCGCTCGCCCAGCGCCATCATCATAACAGAACGCGCAGCAAGGGCAACGGTCGAATTACACCGATTGGTGACTGCCGCGGGTCGCCAGCCTTTCTACGATTCGGCCGGTGGGTTGGTTCGTGTGGTGCTGCGGCAGCGCGGGGCAAGCCCCGCGGCTTACTGGGCCTTGGAGACCTTCAGCTTGCGGGCCTTGAGCACGGGGTCGCTGGCCAGAGGCAACTCGATGGGGCGGCCGGTTTCGGCCGATTTGTAGATGCCCAGGATAATCTCGACCGACCGCCGGCCTTCCTTGCCATCCACGGCCGGGTCGCGATTTTTCTTGATCGCCTCGAGCACGTCGCGAAACTGCCGGGCATGACCGTGGTGGCCGATGGCCGAAGGGTCGCTCGCGCCGCCGCCGGTGCTCTTGCGGTCGGCCATCTGTTGAGCGATGGCCGCATCGCGCTTGTCCGCCTTGGCAAAATCCCAACGCACGATGTCCTCTTCTTCCATGGCGGCCGAACCTTCCGAGCCGCTGATCTCGAGCCGCTTGAGATAACCGGGATAGGCCGCCGTGCTGGCCTCGATTACTCCCAGCGCGCCGCTGGCAAAGCGCAGCGTGGCCACGGCCGTGTCTTCCACGGCGATGCGCTGGTGGGCCAGCGTGGCCGTCTGCGAGCGGATTTCGACGACCGGTCCCATGAACCAGGTGAGCAGGTCGACGCTGTGGATGGCCTGGTTCATCAGGGCCCCGCCACCGTCCAGTTCCCAGGTTCCACGCCAGGCGCCGCTGTCGTAATAGGCTTGCTGCCGAAACCATTTGACATAGGCGTCGCCCAGCGTGAGCTTGCCGAAGCGGCCGCGCTCGATGGCCCGCCGCAGCTCGATGCTCGAATCGTGAAACCGCGAGGGAAAAATCGCGGAGAGCTTGACCTTGGCCTTCCGGCAGGCGTCGATGATGGCGTCGCAACGTTTGAGCGTGATTTCCAGCGGCTTTTCGACAATCACGTGCTTGCCGGCCCGGGCGGCAGCCAAGGCCGGTTCCAGATGCGCGCCGCTGGGCGTGCCGATGGTCACGACGTCCACCTGGGGGTCGGCGAGCATTTCGTCCAAGTCGTGATACGCCTTGCAGCCCTGGCTGGCGGCCAGGCGATCGGCGGCTTGCGAAAACGTGTCGAAACAGGCCACCAGCTTGGCCCCGCGGTTGTCCTTGATCGCCCGGGCGTGGAAGTTGGCGATCATGCCGCAGCCGATAATCCCAAAACCTACAGTCATGGTGCTCGTCCTTCGCGGGGCGTCGTTGGATGCGGGGCATGCGAAAGCGCGGATTATAGGTCGCCCCCCGGCTGCCAACCAGTAGGCGGCCCGCAAGCCCGCGGTGGCTGCGGCCCGTGGGGCCTTTTTACGAATAGATAGCCGTGGGCCGGGCTTCTCGCTAGGATAATGGGAGGTTCCGGCTTTCCCCGCCTCTTGCCGTCTTGGGTGAGGTTTGCGATGCGCGCTCGCCAGTGGTGTCGGACTGTGGAAACGCGTGGGCTGACGCTGGCCGCTTGGGCCGGGTTGGCACTCTGCTTGTCGGCCTCGATGGCCACGGCCGAAACCAGCCAGGGCAAAGCTCCCGCCAAGAGCTCGAGCCGGCCGGCCAGGTCGATCTCGAACAGCGGCATCAACGATGACACGATCATCGCGTTTATCAATGCCGAGATCGCCAAGGGCTGGCAGGACACGCAAATCGCTCCGTCGCCCAAGGCGACCGACAGCGAGTGGTGTCGCCGCGTGTACCTGGACATCGTCGGTCGCATTCCTACCGTAGCCGAGTTGCACCGCTTCATGAGCGCGCCGGCCGCGACGCGCAAGAGCGGCCTGGTCAATCGATTGCTGGATTCCGAGAACGAGCAATCCGTCGCGGAATACGCGCGCAATTGGACCACCGTGTGGACCAACCTGTTGATCGGCCGCCCGCCGGCGCGCCGCAATCGGCGGGACATGACCAACCGCGACGGCATGCAGCAATACCTGCGATCTTCGTTTTTGCGCAACAAGCCGTACAACGACATGGTGTTCGAACTGGTCTCGGCCACCGGCAACACTGCGCCGGGCGAGGAGAATTACAACGGCGCGACAAACTTCCTGGTCGGCAAGCTGCAGGAAAACGCTACCGAAGCCACGGCCCGAACCGCCAAGTACTTCCTCGGTCTCCAGGTGCAGTGTACGCAGTGCCACAACCACCCGTTCAACGAATGGAAGCAGGATCAGTATTGGGGCATGAACGCGTTCTTTCGCCAAACCAAGGCCAATGCCAAGCGCGAAGGGCGGCAGATCAAGACCACGCTGCTATCGAATCAGAACTTTTCCGGCGAAGGCTCGACGCCGGCCGAGGCCGAGATTTATTTCGAAAAGCGCAACGGCGAGATGCAGGTGGCCTATCCGACCTTTATTGACGGCACGCGCATCAATCCCAACGGGTACGTGAAGGAAGTCGACCGGCGAACGGAACTGGCCAAACTGATCGTCAAGAGCCC
>DATCFX010001016.1:0-3495 GCA_036509275.1 Pirellulales bacterium
CAGCTTGCGGACCGCCCGCGCCTTGGCTGCTCAATCCTCTCGAAGGTAACACCATCAACTGGAAAGCCGGATGCGGGAAATCCGCCCGTCCGGTTTGGCGGGAGGGGGAGCCGAACTCAATCGGCTCTCCCTACCCCGATCCGCGATAGCCGTAGAATCGCCGTTGGCCAAAGGCGAGGTGGCGAGGTCTGCGGTGGCTAAGCCGAGTGCGGATGGTACGCGCCAACAGTAGGGGATCTCGGAATAGATTCTGCTTTGCGTCGCGCGCCGACGGCGGACGCGCTGAACGGCGGGCGCATGGCGAGCGGCAATCGCTAGCTTGCCGGTAACGCGCCGGCCGGAGGGTTTGCTCGCGTTGCCACATTACCGGCACGCTGGCGCGTGCCGCTCGCCGGATCTCGGCGGCGCACAGAAATCTACGAGCGTTTTGGCCTGGGGACGCGGACGCCGCCCTTGCCACGTCCTTTGCCGCCGCGCCGCCCGCCGCCACTGGAAGACTCGCGGATTTCGACTTCGTCGACCGATTTGCCGAGCGAGTTGCGCAGTTGCTCGATGCGGTCGCGCAAGCGGGCGGCGCGCTCGAACTCCAGGGCGTCGGCTGCGGCCAGCATTTCGGCTTCCAGCTCCGACAGGTACTCCTCGGTGATGTACTGCACTTCGTCGCCGCGGCCGACGGCGGCATTGGCCTTGGCGTGGGCGCTGACTTCGGCCTCGATGCCGGCGCGGATGCTCTTGCGGATGGTTTCGGGCGTGATGTTGTGCTGGCGGTTGTATTCCTGCTGCAAGGCGCGGCGGCGGCTGGTTTCCTCGATGGCCCGCTGCATGCTGTCGGTCATCTTGTCGGCGTAGAGAATCACCTTGGCGTTCACGTTGCGGGCCGCGCGGCCGATGGTCTGCATCAGCGACGTTTCGCTCCGCAAAAAGCCCTCCTTGTCGGCATCGAGGATCGCGACCATCGAGACCTCGGGCAAGTCGAGCCCCTCACGCAGCAGGTTGACGCCGACCAGGGCGTCGAAGTGACCGACCCGCAGATCGCGCAGCAGTTCGACGCGTTCGAAGGCATCCAACTCGCTGTGCAGCCATTTCGCCTTCACGCCCTGCTCGCAGAGAAAGTACGCCAGGTCTTCGGCCAGCCGCTTGGTCAGCGCGGTGACCAGCACGCGTTCGCGCGCGGCGGCCCGCTCGCGAATCTGCTCGAGCAAATGCGGCACCTGCCCACGGGCCGGGCTGATCTCGATCACCGGGTCCAGCAGGCCGGTGGGCCGGATCACTTGCTCGACGACTTCGCCGCCCGTCTGGTCCAGTTCATAAGGCCCCGGCGTGGCCGAGACGAAGATCACTTGCTTGAGCTTCTGCTCCCATTCGTCGAACTTCAGCGGCCGATTGTCCAGGGCGCTGGGCAGGCGAAAGCCGTGCTCGACCAGCGTGCTCTTACGGCTGAAATCGCCGGCGAACATGCCGCGGATTTGCGGCACCGTGACGTGCGACTCGTCGACAAACATCAAAAAGTCTTTGGGAAAATAATCGAACAGCGTGTCGGGCGTCGAACCCGGCGGCCGGCCCGACAGCGGCCGGCTGTAATTTTCGATGCCCGGGCAATAGCCCACCTCGAGCATCATCTCGATATCGAAGCGCGTGCGGGCGTTCAGCCGCTGGGCCTCGAGCAGCTTGCCCTGGTCGCGGAAGATTTCTAGCCGCTCTTCCAGTTCGCGCTTGATGCGGTCGACGGCCGACATGATGCGGCTTTCGGGCATGACGAAGTGCTTGGCCGGATAGATGAACAGCTCGTCGCGCTGCTCGATCGTCTCGCCGCTGGTGGGGTTGATGATCGACAGCCGGTCCACTTCGTCGCCGAAGAACTCGATCCGCACGGCGAACTCTTCGTACGACGGCCAGAGTTCGACCGAGTCGCCCCGCACGCGGAACTTGCTCCGCGCGAACTCGATGTCGTTGCGCTCGTACTGGATGTCGACCAGCTTGAGCAGCACCTCGTCGCGATCCACCTGCTGGCCGCGGCGCAGGCCCACCATCATGGCCCGATAATCTTCGGGCGAGCCGAGGCCATAGATGCACGACACGCTGGCGACGATGATCACGTCGCGGCGGCTGACCAGGGCGCTGGTGGCGGCCAGCCGCAGGCGGTCGATGTTCTGGTTGATCGAGGCATCCTTCTCGATGTAGATGTCGCGCTGCGGGATGTAGGCTTCCGGCTGGTAGTAGTCGTAATAGCTAACGAAGTAGTGGACGGCGTTGTGCGGAAAGAACTCCTTGAACTCGCTGTAGAGCTGGGCCGCCAGCGTCTTGTTGTGCGAGAGCACGAGCGCGGGCTTCTGGGCGTGCTGAATTACGTTGGCCATCGTGAACGTCTTGCCGCTGCCGGTGACGCCCATCAGCACCTGGTGCTTGCGCTCGGCGGCCAGTCCCGCATCGAGCGCCGCGATGGCCGACGGCTGATCGCCGGCCGGCTGGAACGGGCTTGCTAGCTCAAAACCCACAGGTAGCGGCCTCCCCCTTATTCGCCAAAACGAACCACGCGCATGCCGGTGTTCAAATTTTCACGCACTTGGGCCGATTGGGAAAGGGGCAAAACGCCTGGGAGACGGCGGCTTCGAACGCAGCGAGCTTACTGCGCCGCTCGCTTTTTTGTTCGGCCTTTGGCGGCGGTCGGCTTGGCACGGTTAGCGGGCCGGGCGGCGGCCTTCTTTTTCCGCGCCGGCTTTGCCTTAGCCGGTTGTTTGGTGACGAGCGGCTGTTCGGTCGCGGCCGGCTTGCGGCTGGTGCGATTGCGGCGTGCCGGCGCTGGGTCCGCGGCGGTAGCACCCTGATCCAGCTCGATGCCGAAGACGTCGGCCAATTCGCCGGCGGCGATGGTCTTTTTGCCCGTGCGGGACGGCTTCACCACGGCAGCCTCGCCGGCCGCGTCGATCAGCTCGAGATGATCGACCTTTCGCAGGACGAACAGCAGCTCGGGCTGCGTGTCGAGCCTGGCGCCCACGCCATACAGCACGGCGGCCAGGTGCTTGCACAGGTAAGCGCCGTCGGGGCAGGAACACTGCATGTGGATTTCGCGCGACTTGGGGAACAGACCCTGCTCGCGGTGGGCGACCACTTGCATCACGTCGTCGGCCAGCTTGCCGTGTAGCAGTTCGACTAGCGACCCGATGCGGCCGGCGCAGCTCGCCTTGATCCGCTTCCAATCCGCGGCGGCCAGCGGCGTGATCTCAATCTCGATGGTGTAGATGTCCGACCCGCTGACCAGGGCGGTGACCTGGCCGGGCTTGATTTGCAGGTCGACGACCGAGCCGTTGCGGACATACGAGCGGCCACGGGGCAGGCGGTTGCTATAGTCGCTGTACGATTCGAGATGGTCGCACCAGGCGCGGCCCCAATAGGTGGCGGCGATGCGGCTGCCGGAGATGACCACGGGCGAGGTTTTGCGGCCTGTCTTCTCCAGCGACTTCACCTTTCGCGCCGCCTTGGCACGCCGCTGAGCGA
>DATCFX010001017.1:0-10535 GCA_036509275.1 Pirellulales bacterium
TGTCGGCCGACTCGCGAATCAGGCTGATCAGATCGCTGACGTGATCCTGGTCGAGCCCTTCCATGAGCTTGTCGCGCGGGTCGGGCTGGGCCTGCGTCGTGTCGGTCGAAAGCGGAAGGTCGGAGGGGGAAGCGGGCGGCGACGAATCGGTATTACTCACACGAAGCCTCGGGCGCGGTGGGTCAGTCCAGCGGGGGCGTGCGAAAGCGGTTTTTGGCGTCACGGCCTCGTGCCGGAGGCTGGCCTTCGCTGGGCCGCTGGTGCCATTATATCCTGCCCGGCCCGCGGCCAAGAGGCCGACCTTGGCCGAGAAGTCTCACTTTGGGAGGCTCGGCTCATTCCGAGGCGCGAAATTCGGCTCGCCAGGATCTCCCCCCGCCGCCCCAGCCCGATCGGGATCGGCGGCGGAAAATCCTGCCAGGAGCGCGACGCATTCGGCTAAACTGGGAGAATGTGAGCCGGGCTTTATCCGTCCCTCATCGCGCTCTAACAGGCGAATCCATCGTGGCTCAATCCGAGCGCCACCTGCTGCCGCGCATGCTCCGCTTCCGGTTGCGAAGCTTGTTGATAGCGGTGGCGGTGCTGGCGGCCATTTGCGGCCTCAGCTACCGCAAGCTGCACGAGCGGGCCGTGGTCGAGCAACTCACCGACTTGGGCTGCTCGATTCTTTACGACTACGAACTGGACGCCGAGGGCCGATACAAGCTCCCGGAGGACCGCATTCCGCCAGGCCCGTCATGGCTGCGAACGATCTTGGGCGATGATTTGTGGGCGAGTCCCCACGAAGCGTTGTTTGGGATCGACGCGGACGCCAACGCCGAGCAAGCCGTGCAACTTTTGAGGCAATTGCCGACGATCAAAGCCGTGTGGTATCTCGGACAAAGCAACGAAGTCTTGAAGCACGTTCAGACGGCATTGCCGGGAGTCGCGGTCGAGTGGGGAGAATCAGGATGATCATTCGCCGCGAGCGGCAAAAAAAGAACCCGGCCGTGAAGCCGGGTTCATTAAATCGCATCAATTGATGTTGAAACTGGCGACCGGTCAGGCGGAAGGCCGCCGGCAATGCTGGTAGGCCAGAATGACTTCGTACAGGTCGGCCGAAATCGTGACTTCGTCGTCCTCGAAATCTCGCAGCCAGGTGCGCTGGCTCTGTACCGCATCGGCTAGCAGCGGCATGATTTCGCCCAGGGGAAGGCGGACGGCTTTGGCTTCGCCCGACGGCTTGTCGACCGTGGCGCAGGCCTTTTCCGGTCCGTAGTAAATCCGCAAACGGCTCCTGGCCATATTAAGCTTCCTTACTTTGGCGGAGGTATCAAACGGCGCCACCACGCCACCGCAATCGTACGCGGTCGCGCCGAGCCCACCCTGGCTGCCCGTTGTATCGGCAGAACCCGGCGTGCGGGTTTGACCTTTTCTGGCGAAAATCCGGTTTCCTTTCCTCAGGCCGATTGCACCCTCTGTGCTATCAACCTTTTTGGGTGGCACGGCAATCCCGCAACACGTTTGATCGCGGGCCTGGCCACAGGAAACGGGATGAACAGAAGATTGCAACGAGCGCAAAGAAGGAAGAAGGGGAAGGAGTTTATTCGGGGGGTGAACCCGGTTTTTGTTTGACTTCAAATGTTCAGCAGACGTACCATGACGTTCTGTCGCCCATGCCGGGTGAATCTGCTGGCTACGTCAGCCTTCTGGTGCCGGTCTTCGCCAACCGGCCTTTTGAGCAACCACTGGACGCCCGACGGGCACCTGCCTGCGTTACTCAAAGTTCTCGAAAGCATTTCAGCGTTTCCCACCAACATTTGGATTTTTCGGACTCCGTTGACGCCGTGGCGCCGCAAACGAGCGGGCAGCGCGTGAGGGCAAGGGAGGATTCGGTATGTCGAACGCCGTGTATTACATGCAGGAGTGCCCAACCTGCGGGCGCCGCTTGCGCATCCGGGTAGCGTACTTGGGCCACCGGGTGGTATGCCAGCATTGCCACGGTCGGCTGGTGGCCAGCGATCCCCAAAGCGGCGAACCGCCGCCGCCGGATTCGGGCCTCGGCCTGTTGCGCCGGGCCGATCAGCTTTTGGAAATGGCCAGCCATCACGCCGGCCACTAAGGATCGACCGAAAAATAACTTCTCCGCGAACCCCTCGCCCCTTGCGGGAGAGGGCAGGGAGAGGGGCCGGGAAATACGGAAGTTATTTTTCGGGCGATCCTAAGCCAGCGGCCTGGATGATTGAGCTTAACTGAGCGGGCTGGCAGGGTCGATCAGAACCTGCTCCAACAGGTTGATCTCACGCGCATCGTGCTCGTCCAAACGGTCCAGCAAGTCGCGCAGTTTATAGCACACGCCGTGAAACCGCTCGTCGTCGTTGTCAGCCAATCCCGCCAGCCCCAACTGGATGCCGGCCAATCGCTCGCGCAGTTCCCCGTGTTCGTGCCGCAGCCGCGCCGCCTCGTCGATCAACTCCGGTCGGCGCCCGCGGACCATTTCCATGTAGCCGCCGTCTTCTTCCAGATCCAACAGCCGATCCAGGTGGCGCTGGAACGATTGCGCCATAAAGCGCACGCTTGATAACTTGCGTGCCAGCGACGTCGAAGAAACTTTCATCTCGAGCGTCAGTCGCAAGGCGTCTTTGACGTACTCGAGAATCTGATGCTCGACAAGCGTCTGGTGAGCCAGGCTGGTCATATCGCACCTACGCGGTCGATCGTACACAACCGCTATTGTACGGATCGACCGAAAAATCACGCTGCGCTCTCCCGCAAGGGGAGAGGGGGTCGCGGAGAAGTTATTTTTCGATCGATCCTAACGCGCCGCCGGCGTTTTCGGTGGCCATTTCGCCGATGAAGCGGTACTTCCACTCCTGCGGCGTCTGGTGCAGCCGATAGACGGCAACGCGATGGCAGGGTAGCAGCGGCCCATGATTTTCGCCAGTGACGGCGCGGATCAGATTCTCACTCACCGGCAACGCCGCTTGTTCGAAAATGCCCGCGGGCATGCAATTCAATTGATGGCGATAACCGTCGTAAGGCCCCCCAATGAATTCCACAGAGTCTTGCATGATGGCATCCTTTTGTCTTGAACTGGGCCGCGCTAGAATGGAAGCACATATCATGCCGGAAAAACCCGCCGCCATCGCCCGCAAGTCCGCCGCCTCGTCGCAAGCAGGTCCCGCGCAAAAAAAGTAGGCCCGGCGAGCCGAGCCGGGCCTAAAGAAACACGCATCATTGTATCTGTGCCGCTGGAGTTCGCGGCACCTACCGAATCGCATCTGATTAGCGCCGGACCCAGATGGCGCCCAACAGACAACCGATGCCGGCGGCGACCAGCAGCGATCGCAACGGCTGATCGCGGATGCACTGCTCGACCGACGCAGCCGCGCCGCTGACGCGCTCGCGCCCTTGAGCATAAAGTTCGCCTGCGGACTCGCGGGCCTGGTCCATGGCATCATGGGCCATCTCGCGTGCCTGGTGCCCCATCGCGTGCAGTTGCTCGCCGGCCGCTTCGGCCGTCTCACGCGCGCCCGACGCCTGCGATCGTAGCGTATCCGTCACTCGGTTCATTGCACTTGCCATTGCCTAGCGCTCCTTCAAAAATAAGGTCTTTGATTCCCCGTGCTCGCGCAGCACACTTGGTGCGCGGGACCGCTGGTATTGCAGTTTGCATGCCAAAGGGCGGCCGCACCAGCAGGCTGACGCCAAATCGTTTTGGCCAACGCCTTTGCCGTGTTTCCGCGGCCCAGCCTCGCGCGGCCAGCGAACGAACAGCCTGGTGCCCGACGATCCGCTACGGCTGGATATTTTCGCGGCAGCAACCTCCATTGCAATCCGCTACGATTGACACGACACAGCCGCCAGTGGAGCGGGTCGATGCTCGTCTTCGAGGGGCGAGACGACGCGGGCGCGACGACCAGCGCCGCTGCCGCAACGACTTGACCACGAACCTTGACCCCGTCTGTCACGAGTTTCCCATGACTTCGCGTTTGTTGCCGCCGGCCACGGATCCGACGCCCATTTTCGCTTGGTTCCGCGGTAATTTTGCCACGGAACTGCTGGTTGCCGCGGCGGCTCATTTCGACGTCTTCGGCCGCCTGGCACGCGCCGAACTGCCCCCCGGCGAGTTGGGCGCCCAACTCGGGCTCGCCGAGCGGCCGCAGATGGTCTTGTTCACGGCATTGCGGGCAATGGGGCTGTTGACGCTCCGCTCCTCGGGCGAGTTGGCGCTGACTGAGTTGGCCCGCGCCCACCTGTTGCCGGGCGCGCCGCACGACGTGAGCGGTTACCTGGGCCTGGCGGCCGAAAGCCCAGGCGTGCGCGAAATGCTCCTGCGGCTGCGCAGCAATCGTCCCGCCGCGGCCGGGCCCGACGAGCCAGGCGCGGCCTTCATTTTTCGGCCCGATCTCGATTCGGCCATGGAACAGCAGCACGCCGCCCGGCGCTTGACGCTGGCGCTAGCCGGCCGGGCGAAGAACGTCGCGCCGGCACTGGCCCAGGCGGTGCCCTTGGACGATGCCCGCTGCCTGTTGGACATCGGCGGCGGTACCGGCTTGTATAGCATCGCCTGGCTCCAGCGGCATCCGGGATTGCGCGCCATTGTCTGGGACCGTCCGCACGTGCTCGAGGTAGCCCGCGAGATGGCAGTCGAATACGGTGTGGCCGAGCGTCTGGAGTGCCTGGCCGGCGAGATGTTCTCCGATTCGGTGCCGGCGCATGCCGACGTGTGCCTGCTGAGCAATATTCTGCACGATTGGGACACGGCCGATTGCCGGCGGCTGGTGGCCCGCTGTGCCGCGGCGCTACCCGCCGGCGGGCGGCTGATCATCCACGACGTGCTGCTGAACGACGCGCTTGATGGTCCGCTGGACGTGGCCCTGTATTCGGCCGCGCTGTTTTCGAGCACCGAAGGCCGGGCCTACAGCCGCGCCGAGTACGCCGCCTGGCTGGCGGAAGCCGGGCTGGTGCCGGAAGTCGTGCGCCCGACGGGCGTGCATTGTTTTGCATTGGTCGCCCGCAAACCCGGTTGACGGTTCGGCCCGTGGTGCATGTGCCCGGAGCGAGTCACCGTAGCCGTCTCGACGGAGCGGGATGGCTACGGTGCTTCGACGGCAAAAAATGTTTGACGCCGAAACGGCACTTGGTTATACCAACTTCCAAGTGGTCATACCTCTGTCCCCGTACCCGCCTCATCGCTTCGACCCTGTGACACGCATTGCCGCCCAACCGTCGCTGGTGGAACAAGTTTGCAGCCGCTTGAGCGGCATGTCCCGGCGGGCGCAGGCCGCCAACGACGGCTGGCTGCCGCCCGAACGGCAATTGGCCGAACAGTTGAACGTGAGCCGCACCGTCATTCGCGAAGCCACGAAGCGGCTCGAGCTGCAAGGCCTGCTCGAAGTGCGGCACGGGGTGGGTATCCGTTTTGTCGATCGGCCGTATCTGCCGGTCAGCGGCGCACTCGAACTCTTGCTGCCCGAGGCCGACGAGCGCTTGCGGCAACTGGCCGAGGCTCGCGTCACCATCGAGCCGCAAGTGGCCCGATTGGCCGCGGAGCGCGCCACGGCCAAACATCGCCGCGCGCTCGACGCCGCGCAGCAGCGGCTGGCCGCCGCCATCGAAACGTCGCAAGCCATCGAGGCCGATTTGGAGTTCCATCGTCTTCTGGCCCAAGCGGCAGGCAACCGCGTCCTGGAGCTCGTGCTCGACTCCTTGGGCGAGCTCGGCCGCGCCAGCCGCCAGGCGACGCTGGCATCGACCGGAGTGGCCCGAGCCTTGGAACATCATGCGGCCATCCTCGACGCCATTGAAAGAAGGCAAGGGCAAGAGGCCCACGATCGAATGCTGGCCCACGTCCAAGCATCGGCCAACGACCTGGCCAGATATTTTTGCGCTTCGTCGGGATCACGTAGTCGGGCATAACGCAGGCGATGACATGAAACTCCTGACCGGCTTCGGGCGATTGGCTGCGGCGGCAATGCTGCTGGCTTCAGCGTCGCCGTCCAAAGCAGATCAGCCGGTTGATTTTGCCACCGAGATCCAGCCGATATTCAATCGGCATTGCTACCAATGTCACGGCCCAGATAAGCAGCGCAGCGGTTTTCGGCTCGACCAGCGTGCCGCGGCGCTGGCTGGCGGCGACTTGGGCGAGGCGATCGTTGCCGGCCGTAGTGCCGATAGCCCGCTGGTGACGTACATCACCGGCGGCGACCCGCAGATGCAGATGCCGCCGGAAGGCCCGCGGCTCTCGGCCGCCGAGATCGGTCGAGTTAAACTCTGGATCGATCAAGGGGCCCGATGGCCGGCAGCGGCCGCCACAACTTCGGCCGAGACCTGGTGGTCGCTGCGCCCGCTGGTGCGGCCGCCGGTGCCGGCCGTGGCGGCGGCCGATCGGGCTTGGGTGCGCACGCCGGTCGATGCGTTCATCATCGCGCAGTTGCGGCGTGAGCAACTCGCGCCGGCCCCGGAGGCCGATCGGCGGACGCTCATCCGCCGGCTTTCGTTCGACCTGACCGGCCTGCCGCCCGAGCCGGCGGCCATCGATGCGTTTGTCAATGATCCGGCGCCCGATGCTTACGAGCGGCTGGTGGATCGGCTGCTCGCCTCGCCCCGCTACGGCGAGCGCTGGGCTCGGCATTGGCTCGACGTCGTCCACTATGCCGACACGCACGGCTACGACAAGGACCAGCCTCGCCCGCACGCCTGGCCGTATCGCGACTACGTGATTCGGGCACTCAACGAGGACAAGCCGTATGCCCGGTTTGTGCAGGAGCAATTGGCCGGCGACGTGTTGTTTGCCGGCACGCGCGACGGCGTCGAGGCCCTGGGTTTCATTGCGGCCGGCCCCTGGGATCTGATCGGTCACCGCGAAGTGCCGGAGAGCAAGGTCGACGGCAAAATCGCGCGGCTCTTGGATCGCGACGACATGGTCGCCAATGCGTTCAACACCTTCAACAGCCTGACCGTGCAGTGTGCCCGCTGCCACAATCACAAGTTCGATCCGATTTCGCAGGAAGCGTATTACGGGCTGCAAGCCGTGTTTGCCGCGCTCGATCGGGCCGACAAGACCTACGACTTCGACCCGGCCATCGGCCGTCGGCGCAGCGAGTTGGCAGCCCGGCACGACGCGTTGCAACAGCAGTCCGACCGCTGGCTGGCCCAGGCCGGAGCCAAGGCCGGCCCCAAGCTCGCGGCCATCGAGCAGCAGCTCAAGAAGGCCGCTACTGGCGAACCCGGCAGCCCCGCTTTCGGTTATCACAGTGCCATCGCGCGCTCGGCAGAAGAAATTAAATGGGTGCAGATCGACCTGGGGCAGCCGGTGCCGCTCGACCGCATCGTGCTGCACCCCTGCTTCGACAACTTCAATCATATCGGCGCCGGCTTCGGCTTTCCTCAGCGCTACAAGATCGAGGCCTGCGACGATCCGCGGTTCGCGGCCGGTGTGGACTTGCTGGCCGATTTCACCCGGGCCGACGTGCCCAATCCACAGTTGCGGGCCGTCTCGTCGCCGGCTTCGCGCCAGCCGGCGCGCTACGTCCGCGTCACCGCCACGCGGCTGGCTCCGCGGCTGAACGATTTTATTTTTGCCCTGGCCGAAGTCGAAGTCTTCGACACGGCCGGAGTCAATCGGGCATTGCGGTGCGCCGTAAACGCGGCCGATTCGATTGATGCGCCGCCGCGCTGGCAAAAGCCGAACCTCGTGGACAATGAATATCCTGGCCGCGGCGTCCTCGCCGGCGAGGATCGAGCCGCACTCCAGCGCCAGCGAGAACTTCTGCTGGACGAATCGCTCGATAGCGATGCTCGTGCTCAATGGACTCGCGCGCGGAAGGAACTGGCGACCTGCCAGCGCGAGTTGGCCGCGCTGCCCAAGCCGGCGATGGTGTATGCCGGCACCGTGCATCATGGCAAAGGCAATTTTTGCGGCACCGGGCCCGATGGCGGCAAGCCGCGTGAGATCCACCTGCTGCGGCGCGGCGACGTGCGGCAGCCGGCCCAGTTGGTGCAGCCGGCCGCGCTGGCAATCATTCCGGGCGCCAGCGCCGAGTTCGCACTCTCGGCCGAGGCTGCGGAGGGCGAGCGCCGCGCGGCCTTGGCCCGCTGGATCACGCGGGCCGATCATCCGCTCACCTGGCGGTCGATCGTCAATCGGGCCTGGCAGTATCATTTCGGCCGGGGGCTGGTCGATTCGCCCAACGATTTCGGTCACATGGGGCGGCAGCCTTCGCATCCCGAGCTGCTCAACTGGCTGGCCGCCGAATTCCGCGACGGCGGCCAGTCGCTCAAGCGGCTGCACCGGCTGCTGGTCACCAGCGCCGTGTATCGGCAAGCTTCGCAAGGCGAGTCGGCACAGGCCGCACGCGATGCGCAGAACGAGAACCTGTGGCGAATGAACCGCCGCAAGTTGGAAGCCGAAGCCGTTCGCGATACGGTGCTGGCCGTGGCGGGCAAGCTGCATCTGGCGGCCGGCGGTGCGGGCTTCAAGGATTTTGTCGTCGAGCACCCGGAGCATTCGCCGCACTATCAATATCACCTGGCCGATCCCGACGACGCCCGCACCCAGCGGCGATCGATTTATCGCTTCATCGTCCGCTCGCAGGGCGAGCCGCTGATGTGTGCCCTGGATTGCGCCGATCCGTCCATGAGCGTCGACAAGCGGAACCAGAGTTCCAGCGCCCTGCAAGCTCTGGCGCTGTTGAACAACCGCTTCATGGTGACCATGGCGGGACATTTCGCCGAGCGCGTGGAGCACGAAGCGGCCGGATTGCCCGAGCGGCTCGATCTGGCGTTTCGGCTGGCGTTGGCGCGGCATGCTTCGGCGGCCGAGCGCGAGCAACTGGCCGCGTACGCCGCGCGGCACGGGCTGGCCAACGCGTGCCGGCTGATCTTCAATCTCAGCGAGTTCACCTTTATCGATTGAGGATCGACCGAAAAATAACTTCCGTTTTTCCCGGCCCCCTCACCCTACCCTCTCCCGCCAAGGGAGAGGGGTTGCGGAGAAGTTATTTTTCGGTCGATCCGGAGTCGCCAGCCATGCATGCATCCCTGCCTTCCTCGCGTCCCACTCCGTTGCCCTGCCCCGTTTCGCGCCGCAATTTTTTGTGGCAATTCGGCGGCGGCTTAGGCGGCATTGCGCTGGCCGCGCTGATGCAGCAAGAGAACGCCCGCGCCGGCAGCGAGGTGCGCGGGGCCGGCGGTTTGCACCATCCGGCCAAGGCCAAGCGCGTCGTGCAGTTATTCATGGCCGGCGGCGCGAGCCATCTCGATCTGTTCGATTACAAGCCGGAGCTGGTCCGGCGTCATGGCCAGCCGGCCGATTTCGGCGAGCCGGTCGAGGCTTTTCAAAATGGTTTGGGACCTTGGCTCAAACCGATCTGGGACTTCCGGCCCTATGGGCAAAGCGGCAAATGGCTGAGCGAAGTCGTGGCCGATTTCGGCCCGTGCGTGGATGACATGGCGTTCGTCCACAACATGGTCGGCCGTTCCGGGGTGCATAGTTCGGCCACGCTGTTGCAGGCCACCGGCTTCCAGATGCCCGGCTTTCCCGGCGCCGGCTGCTGGGTCAGTTATGGCCTGGGTTCGCTGAACGACAACTTGCCGACCTTCGTGGTGCTGCCCGACCATCGCGGCTTCGCCTCCAACGGCCCCAAGAACTGGGACGCCGCGTTTCTCCCCTCGCAACACTCGGGCACGCTGATTTATCCTGGCAGCCCGCATCCAGTGGCCGACCTGTTTCCGCCCGAACAGGGCTACGTGACCGCCGCCAGCGATTCCGATGGCCGGGCCGTGCTCGGCGACTTGAATCGCCGCTATGCCGCGGCCCGGGCCGGCGACGAGCGGCTGGAATCGCGCATTCGCAGCTACGAGCTGGCCGCGGGCATGCAGGTGGCCATGCCCGGCGCGCTGGATATTGCCAACGAGCCGCGGCATATTCTCAAGCTCTACGGCCTGGACAACGGTCGCCGGGCGTTCGACAAGCAGATCAATCCGCTGGAAGAGACCGACACCTTCGGCCGCAAATGCCTGGCGGCCCGGCGGCTGCTGGAACGCGGCGTGCGGTTCGTACAAATCTGGTCGGGCAACGACAACGGTTTTCCGCGCCGCAACTGGGACTCGCACGAAGATGTCCGGCGGGATCACGGTCCGCTGGCGCGGGGCATGGCCCGCGGTGCTGCGGCGTTGATTCAAGACTTGAAGCAGCGCGGCATGTTGGACGACACGATCGTGCTGTGGACCACCGAGTTCGGCCGCATGCCTTCGTCGCAAGGGGGCAAAGGCCGCGACCACAATCCGTTCGTGTTCACCAATTGGCTGGCCGGCGGCGGCATTCGCGGCGGCACGAGTTACGGCCCCAGCGACGCCTGGGGCTTCAAACCTCTCGACCGCCTCCAACCGACGAAGGTCTACGACATCCACGCCACGCTCCTGCACCTGCTCGGCATCGACCACACCCGATTGACGTTTCGCCATAACGGGCGCGATGAACGCCTGACGGACGTGTCGGGGAAAGTGATCGGCAAGGCGCTCGCGTAAGGCCCACTACGGTTTACATACAA
>DATCFX010001018.1:0-1531 GCA_036509275.1 Pirellulales bacterium
GGTGGGGTCGCCCACTCAGTCTCGAACGAGCAGCGTACTCGCGGAAGTCTCCCGGGTACGACCCCCCTTGTATCTTGCGCCGTTGGTAGAGTGAAGCCCGGGCCACCTCGCGTCAGGCCGTCCCCCCTCGGAGCCACGAGCTCGCGGGAAAGCTGGGCCGCCGCGAGGAGCGACGCCACGAACCCGCACAGTTGCTGGGACCACGAGTCCGCATGAACAAGGTGGGGTGGCGCGTCGTCGGGACACAGCCGTGGAGGAGCACGTATGGATACGCCGATCTTCATCGGCATTGATGTGAGCAAAGCCACGCTCGATCTTGCCGTTCACCAGCAGAAGCACGCCTGGCAGGCCGCGAACACAGAAGCGGGCATTGCGGACGTGGTCCGCCAGCTCCAGGCGCTGCACCCGCAGCGCGTCGTCCTCGAAGCGACCGGCCGCTACCAAGACGCGGTCTGGCATGCCTTGCTGGCGGCGCAGGTGCCCACCTGCCGCGTCAACCCGCGCCAGGCGCATGCCTTTGCCCGCGGCCTGGGCTATCTGGCCAAGACCGATCGCCTGGACGCCCGCGCGTTGGCGCATCTGGCCGCGACGCTGGACCGTGCGAGCGACAGCCGGCCCGATCCCGCCACGGAGGCATTGGCTGCCGTGGTCGCGCGGCGGCGGCAGATCAGCGCACAACGGGTCGCCGAGCAGAATCGGCTCGAGCAGGCGCCTGCCGTGGTGCGCGACGGTCTGCAACGCCACATTGATTGGCTGAAGCAGGAGGAGAAGGCCTTAGGGGCGGAGATCGAGCGCCGCACGCAGCAGACGGCGGCACTGCGGGAGCGGCGGGACTTGCTGCTGAGCGTGCCCGGCGTGGGTCCCGTCGTCGCGGCGACCGTGCTCGCCGAGTTGCCGGAGTTGGGCCAAGGCGACGCGCGCGGCTTGGCGACCTTGGTGGGGCTGGCCCCACTCAATCGCGACAGCGGCCAAAAACGCGGCCGGCGGGGCATCTATGGCGGCCGCGCCGCCGTGCGGGCCACGCTGTTTATGGCAGCGCTGGTCGGGGTGCAGCATAACCCCGTGCTTAAACCGTTCTACCAACGGCTGCTGGCCGCGGGCAAACTGAAGAAGGTTGCGCTGGTCGCTGTCATGCACAAGCTGCTGGGGATGCTGCACGCGCTTGTCCGCGATGGTGTGCCGTGGTCTCCACCCCTTCCCAAGCCCGTCCCCTAATGCCCCGCCAAGACAGTTGCTTCCCCCTTGGGGAAGGGCCAGGCGTGCCGCAGGCACGCCAGGGTTAGGTAGTCGCTTCCGCTCGACGCGGGCGGCACGATCTGCTGAGCTGGCCGGCGCGCGCCGGCTGCACAGACAACGCTCATGCATGGCACGCCCTCTATGAGCTAACGTCCGAGCGGGCGATAATGTCGTGGCGCCGCTTCGCACCGATAACCAACCATTCGCGTGACAGGAGTAGTACGGCTAGCCCGCTGGTGCTATGCGCCGGGGCGGCGCGACGCCTATTCTTAGGGTCAGCGCAGATGCGTGGTGA
>DATCFX010001019.1:0-9660 GCA_036509275.1 Pirellulales bacterium
CCGCGCGTCGAAAAAACGTCCACGACCTCCCGCCGCGTCGCCATCACAACACGACTTACGTCAAAACGGCGTCCGAAAAAATCGCTCGCCCACCGATTTTTTTCAAACCCTGGGGAAGTTGGGCTAATTCGATGCTGGCCCGAATCGGCAGCCCGCCAATCTGAGGCGCAAAAAAGGCCGCCTCGACCGCATAAACAGGCGACCGCGCGGACCCCGGCGGTCGACAGCCGGTTACACTCGGCAGCCCGTCGGTCACCTCGGCTCGGGAGCGAAGGTTTGGGATCCGGTTTCGGACCTGGTGGGAAATCGCCTGCGCTTCGCCCGCAGATTTTTGTTTCGGTGCGGTCTGGGTTGAGGCCATACTCTGGAGGCCAGCCGGCCCCCCGATCAACAGCCGGAGGCTGGCCCGACGCCGCGGGCGAGCATAAAGTATGCGTGTTCACGACTGTTTGATTTTCCACCACTGCAGAAGAAGTAACCAAATCGACCATGCTGCATCGCGAATCACTACAAACGTTCGAGGCCTCGTTGACAGTCGGCTCCCCGGCTTCCGTTCCCGCACAGATCGCCCACCACGCGATTGCCACGCCGACCGGCGTCGCGGTGGCCGACGATCGCGGCGAGCTGAGCTTTGCGGAACTCGAGCGCCGGGCCAACCAGCTCGCCTGTTTGCTGCGCGAGGCCGGGGCAATGCCCGACCGTTGTGTTGGCGTCTTCTGCGACCGCTCGGTGGATTTCGTCGTCGCGGCGCTGGCGGTGTTGAAGAGCGGAGCGGCTTACTTGCCGCTCGATTCGCACACGCCCGCCGACCGCGCACGGTTCATGCTCGACGATGCCGGAGCGGAGGTTGTGCTGACACACCGCGAGAAGTGCCGCGACTGGCCCGCGGGGCCGTGCCGCATCATCGAGTTGGAACGCGTGGCCGCTGCACCGACTCCGCCGCTCGAATTCCAACCGGCCCCGGACAGTCTGGCGTACGTCGTATACACCTCGGGTTCGACCGGCCGGCCCAAGGGCGTTGAAATCACGCATGCGAACCTGCTCAACCTGATCGACTGGCACCAGACCGCATTCGGCGTCAGCTCGGCCGAGCGTGCCAGCCAGGTTGCCGGTCTCGGTTTCGACGCCGCGGCGTGGGAGATCTGGCCGCATCTGGCGGCCGGCGCGAGCGTACACATTGCCGACGAGCTCACGCGCCGCTCGCCGCAGGCCCTGCGAGATTGGCTCGTCGCGGAAAGAATCACGATCGCCTTCATTCCCACCGTGCTGGCCGAACAGTTGCTGCACGCCGATTGGCCGGCCACGACGTCGCTCAAGACGTTGCTCACCGGCGCCGACGTGTTGCACCGCCGACCGGCCGCCGATTTGCCGTTTACCGTGGTGAACAATTACGGGCCGTCCGAGTGTACGGTGGTGGCCACGTCGGGAATCGTCGAGCCGTCGGCCGACGCGGCCGGCCCGCCTTCGATCGGGCGTGCCATTCGCAATGCCCAGGTCTTGATCCTTGACGAGAATTTGTGCGGCGTCGAGCGCGGCGAAGCCGGCGAGCTCTGTATTGCCGGCGCGTTGGTCGGCCGCGGCTATCGGAACCTGCCCGAGTTGACCGCCCAGCGCTTTGTCACCGTGCAGACAGAATCCGGCGAGTCGCTGCGCGTGTACCGCACGGGCGATCGGGCGCGGTGGCTGCCCAATCGCGAGTTGGCCTTCCTCGGCCGGTTGGACGAGCAACTGAAGATTCGCGGCTATCGCATCGAGCCGGGCGAAATCGTGGCCTGGCTCGACCGCTATCCCGGCATCGAGGCTAGCGCCCTGGTGGCGCTTGTCGGCGGCGCCGGCCCGGTGCTCGTCGCGTATCTGGTTGTAGCCGACAACGTGCAGCTCATGGCGGCCGATGTCCGCGACTTCCTCGCGGCGCGGCTGCCGGATTACATGCTGCCGGCGCAATTCGTACAGCTTGCCGCATTGCCGCTGACGCCCAACGGCAAGGTCGACAAGGCCGCCCTGCCGGCCCCCAGCGCCGAGAACCAACTGCCGACGAGCCAGGCGCCGCCAAGCGCCGCAGCGGATCCCGAGGACAACGTGCTGGCGAAGGTTGCGGCGCTGGTGGCCTCGCTGCTCAACGACGCGTCGGTGTCGCGCGACGACAATTTCTTCCTGCTCGGCGGCCATTCGATGCTGGCGGCGCAGCTCGTGACGCGCGTCCGAGACCTGTTCGGCGTCGACGTTGGCTTGCGGCAGCTCTTCACCTCGCCGACGATCGCGGGCCTCTCGGCCGAGATTTCGCGCCTGCAGGGATCGACCCATGACTGACGTGCTGGCCGGCGCACCGTTGAGCCTGTATCACCTGCTGAACCCGGAGGTGCTGGCCGATCCCTACCCGCTGTACGCGCGCTTGCGCACCGAGGCTCCGGTCCACTGGGATCCGTATCTGCACGCCTGGATCGTGACGCGTTACGAGGACGTGATCACCGTGCTGACCCGCTTCTCGGCGGATCGTTCGCCTTCGCCCGAGTATTTCGAGTCGTTGGGGGCACCGGAAGTCGGACCCATCGCCCAGGTGATGGTCAAGCAGATGCTGTTCCAGGACGGCGCGGCCCACAGCCGCGTGCGCAAGCTGGCCAGCGGCGCATTTATGCCCGGCCGCGTGCGTGCCTTGCGCGATCCGATCCAGACGATCGCCACGCGCTTGCTCGACGACATTGAAGCCCGCGGGACGGGCCGTTTCGACCTGCTGGCGGAATACGCCGAAGCGCTGCCGGCCATTGTGACGGCCGAAATGCTGGGCGTCCCGACCGAGGACCACGTCCGGCTCAAGCAATGGTCCGTCACGTTCGCCGAGATGCTGGGGAACTTTCAGCACAATCCCGACCGGCTGCCCGGCGTGCTGAAAGCGGTCGAGAATCTCAAGGCCTATTTCCACGCCGCCATCGAGACCGAGCGCCGCCAGCCGCGCGAAGGGCTGATCCACACGCTCTTGACCTCCGAAGTCGACGGCGACCACTTGAGCGACGAGGAAGTGGTGGCCAATTGCATCGTGACGATGGTCGGCGGACTGGAGACGACGACCAACCTCATCGGCAATGGCCTGCTCTCGCTGCTGCGCAATCCGGACCAGATGACTCGGCTCCGCAACGAGCGCGAGTTGATGCCGGCCGCCGTGGAAGAACTGTTGCGTTACGAAAGCCCCAGCCAGCATACCGCGCGGCTGGCTCCCGACGATTGCGTGCTGGGCGGAAAGCAGATTCGCAAGCGTCAGGCGGTGATCGCGGTGATGGCCGCGGGAAATCGCGATCCGGAGCGGTTCCCCGATCCCGACCAACTCGATTTCGACCGGCCCGACAACCGGCACCTGGCCTTCGGCTGGGCCGCCCACTATTGCTTCGGCGCACCGCTGGCGCGGATCGAAGCGCAGATCGCCTTCCAAACGCTGTTGGATCGCTTTCCGCTGGTCGAATTGACCGACGAGCCGCTCGTATGGCGCGAGAACCTGGGCCTGCGCGGTCTCAAATCGCTGACACTTTCTTTTCGCTCGCAGCCGGGCGTATCGCGACCGTGACTCCATCGCCGCAGCTTCGGCTGGCACGATTCGACGATTACGAGCAGATCGCGCGCCTCGAGTCGGCCAACGACTTAACCAGCTTGCCGCCCGACGACTGGCGCCATCTCTGGCTCAACAATCCGCTGTGGCAGCGCCTCGGCTCGCGTTGGCCGATCGGCTGGGTGCTGGAAGACCCGCAAGGCCGAATTGTCGGCTCGCTGGCGAACATCCCCTCGCTCTATCGGTTTCAAGGCCGCGACCTGGTCTGCGCCAACGGCCGCGGCTGGGTGGTCGCGCCCGAGGGTCGCGGCTTGGGTCTCTGGCTGATGAGCGAGTATTTCGGCCAGTCGGGCGCCGATCTGTTCATCAACACGACGGTCGGCCTGCCTGCCGAGCCGATGATCGCGTCGTTGTCCGACCGCATTCCGGCGGGCGACTTGCAAGCGATCGCCTTCCGGCCGATCGCGTATCGCGGTTTCGTTGTCAAAGGTTTGCGCAAGCGGCGCGTGCCCTTGGCCGGCCTGCTGGCTTACCCGGCCGCCGCGGCCTTGCGGCTGCGAGACGCCTGGAGCCTGCGGTCGTTTCCCTCGGCGCTCACTGGGGTGACGATCGAAAGCATCGCGAGTTTCGACGATCGCTTCGACGGCTTTTGGCACGAACTGGCTGATCGTAATCCCGACACGCTGCTGGGCGTCCGCGACGCCGGCACGCTCAACTGGCATTTCGCCACTCCGCTGCGGTTGGGACACCTATGGATTTTCACCGCCACGCGACACGGCTGCCTGCGCGCGTATCTGCTGGTCAAACGTCACGAACAGGCCCAGCCCCTGCGCCGCATGCGCGTCATCGATTTTCAGACGCTGGATCCCCAGGACGGCCTGCTGCCGGGCTTGCTCCGCCAGGCGCTGGACCGATGCGCCGCCGAAGGCTGCCAGGTACTCGAGCACCTCGGCTGCGGATTGCCGCACATGCGCGACTTCGATCGCTTCGCCCCGTACCGCCGGCGGCTGCCTTGTTGGCCGTTTTATTACCGCGCGGCCGACCCGGCCCTGCACGCGCAACTCGCCCGACCCGACTGCTGGGCTCCCTCGACCTTCGACGGCGACGCCAGTTTTGAGTGAAAAGTAGTAGGCTCACTCCGTGAGCAGTAACCGCCGTAAGAAACAACTCCCGCTTCGCACGTCACTCGCTTGCGAGCCACGGCACGGCGGAGTGTGGCTGCCTGCTTTACCGCGCGGGGATGCCTTGCCAGCGGGTCCAGGCGGGCAGGGTCTCGCCCTTCATCAGCAACGAGAGGTCGTCCAGCAGCGAGCCTTCTTGCATGCGGGTGTCGTAGAGCACCAGCGACATGGCGCCGACGGTGCAGCGCGGGCCGATGTCGACGCGCGACGTCTTCATGATCCGGTCTTCGAACAAATGCGTCTGCACGGTGCAGTCGCCGTTAAGCGCGGCATCGTCGGCAATTTCGACCAGGTCGAACTCGGTCATGTCCGTGGTGTCGAGATACACGCGGCGGCCAATCTTCGCCCCCAGCAGGCGAAAATACCAACACAAAAACGGCGTGCCGCGCAAGTGCATGACCATGAACAGGCAGGCCAGGCTCTCGTGCATGGCGGTCACCAGCTCGGTCTTCCACACAAAAGCGCTCCACAGCGGATACTCGCTGGCCCGGTAACGGCCCATCAACAGCCACTTGAGGCCCACGACCATCGCCACGCTCACCATGCCGGCGGCGACGTACAGCAGCGGGAACAAGGCGGCCAGCTCGATGAATTCCAGGTGTTCGTGAATCAGCAAAAAGACCGACATCAGCACGCAGGTGATCATGATGAAGCAGGTCGAGGGGAGCGTGACTCGCAGAAACTCGATCGCCGCCCGCTGGCACCAAAGCTTGCGGCTGGGGTGAAACGTGGTCTCATCGGAAAAGCCCTCAGCCTTATGGCGGTGCGGCAGAAAGATGGCGGGCGAGCCGAGCCACGAGCTGCCGGCGGGCATCGGCTTGGCGGTTTCGGCCGGCGTGGTCGAGAGGCAGCCGATCAGGCAGTTGTCGCCCACCGAACTGCCCGGCGGCAGCAGCGCGCTGTTGCCGATGAACGACCGCTTGCCGACGTGCGTGCGGTCGATGTGGATCCAGCCCTGGTCCACGCGGGCGGCCCCCAGCGACACGCTGTCGGCGATGAAGCCGTCTTCTTCGATCGACAACAGGTCGGGCGAGATGAACGAAGCGGTCGAGACTTCGGCCCGCTTGCCCAGCTTGGCCCCTAACGCTCGATAAAACGGCGTGAGATAGATCGTGGCATACAGCGGCCCCAGCACGTCGAGGCTCAGCTCCATGAGCTGGTCGACGAACCATTTGCGCCAATAAAAGCTGCCGTCCACCCGGTACGCGCCCGGCTGCACGCGGCCCAGCAGCAGCCACTTGATGGCGATGATTTCCAGGCACAGGAAAACGACAAACGACAGCGCCACGACCGGCGAAAAAACCAGGTAGTAATAGTAGTCGTCGAGATAGTTGAGGTGGTTCATCACCACCATGCCGGGAAAGATCGCCGTCACGACCAGGATCGGGAACAGCATGATGCCCACGGCGTAAGCCACTCCGGCTGCGAAACGGCGTGTCCGGCTCGGGACGTTACGCTCCGTGCCGGCCGCATGGGTCGCGGCTTCGCCGGCCAGCCGCGCGGGCGAACCGGCCCAGGACTGGCCCGCCGGGATGCGTGCGCCGCGCCCCAACAGCGACAAATCCTCGAGCCGCGCGCCGTCTTCCATCACGGCCCCGTCGCGCAATACGCTGCGCGTGCCGACAAAGCAATTCTCGCCAACGGTCACCGGCCCGATCCGCAGCCAGCCGTCTTCTACCGAGCAGCCGCTGAGATGGGCATCGGTGCCGATGCTCGTGCCCTCGCCGATGGTGAGCAGGTCGAAGGCCCCGAAATCGTCGGTGCCCAGGTGGACGTTGCGGCCGATCTTGGCTCCCAGCAGGCGGTAGTAGAGGTTGATCAGCGGCGTGCCGGCCAGATACGTGATCGGCACGGAGGCGTGAATCGCATCGACGAGCCACCAGCGGAAGTAATACCAGCCCCA
The DNA here is from genome assembly GCA_036509275.1 of Pirellulales bacterium. Taxonomy (GTDB): domain Bacteria; phylum Planctomycetota; class Planctomycetia; order Pirellulales; family PNKZ01; genus DATATB01. Next base: position 6,623 of record DATCFX010001019.1, read on the forward strand.
CAGCGGGTATCGGCCCGGCTTGTAGCGGCCGATCACGAGCCATTTGGCCGCCAGCGCCAACAGTAGCATGGCCGGATACGCGGCGATCAGCCCAATCACCGCGCCGAGCAGCGCCTCGACGTACGTGTATTCGAAGTCGACCAGGTACGTGAACGCCACGTACGGCGAGAGCCACTGGATCGAAAAGAACCCCAGCACGAAATACAAAGCCGCCAACTGCGCCAGCCCGCAGCGAAAATGTTCCCAGGCCGAGGGCTGCCGCGGCTCGCGCGGATCGTGCGGCGCGATCGGCAATTGATGCACCAGCGGCTCGGCGTCTTCGCCGGCAAAGTGCCGGGCCAGGCGCTCGATCGTGGGATAGCTGTAGACATCGAGCATCGAAGCGCCGGCAAAAACCCCTTCGCGCCGCAGCTCCGACACCATCTGCGCCGCCACCAGCGAATGGCCGCCCAGATCGAGAAAAAAGTCGGCCTCGACCGATACCGGCAACGGCCGAAACAGCCGGCTCCAAACTTCCCACAGCCGCCGTTCGAGATCATTGCGCGGAGCCACGCATTCACGCTCGCCGCTGGCCGGCTGGCTGCGCGGCGCCGGCAGAGCCCGGCGATCGACCTTGCCGCTGGGCAGCGTGGGCAGCGTTTCGAGCGTCTCGAAGAATGCGGGCATCATGTATGGCGGCAAACGGCCGCGCACGTGGGCCCGCAGTCGGGTTTCGTCCAGCACCTCGCCTTCGTCCCGCACCAGGTAGGCCGCCAACTGCTGCACGCCCGGCGTCTCCTCGCGCACGGTCACGGCCGCAGCCCGCACGCCGGGATACTCCAGCAGCACCGATTCGATCTCCGACAGCTCGACGCGAAACCCGCGCAACTTGACCTGCGTATCGGCCCGGCCCATGAACTCGATGTCGCCCGCGGGCGTGAAGCGGCCCAAGTCGCCCGTGCGATACAGCCGCGGGGCGCAGTCGCCCGGCTGCTCGAAAGGATTGGCCACGAAGCGCTCGGCCGTGAGATCCGGCCGGCCGACATATCCCCGGGCCACGCCCACCCCGCCGATATACAGTTCGCCGACATCCCCCGCGGGCACCGGCTGCATCTGCTCGTCGAGCAGATACACTTTGTAATTCGGCACAGGCCGGCCGATCGTGACCGGCTGGCCCGGCCGCATTTCGCCCCATGTGGCGATCACCGTGGCTTCGGTCGGACCGTAGGTATTGACCAATCGCCGCCACGGCCGGCTCCAGCGTTCGACGAGCGCGGCCGGACATGCTTCGCCGCCCAAGATCAGCAGCCGCACTTGCGGACACCGATCTTCCATCATGGCCAGCAGCGTCGGCACGCAAGACAATACGGTGATGCCCGCCGCGTCGAGCAACTCGGGCAGTGCCGGGCCGGCGTGTATCATTTCGGCCGTGGCGGCCACAAGCGTGGCCCCGGCAAACAGCGCCAGCCAGACTTCTTCCACCGAGGCGTCGAAGGCGATCGAAAAGCCCTGGTAAACTCGGTCGTCGGGCCGCACGCCAAACAGTTGGGCTTCGGCCCGCACCAGGTTCGTGGCGCTGCGGTGCTCGATCTCCACGCCCTTGGGCTTGCCGGTCGAGCCGGAGGTGTAGATCACGTAGCACACGTCGGTGCTGGTGGTGGTCGAGTGGCAATGGGCCGAGCCATCGGCCGGCTGCTCGGCCAACGGCTGGCGGAGTTGATCGAGGCACAGGCGATCGAGACGCAGTGGCAGTGCTGTGGCGCCGGCGGTTTTGTCCACCAGGCGGCTATCCGTGACGACGGCCTTGGCTCCGCAATCGGTCAGGATGTAGCCGATGCGGTCGGCCGGGTAGTCGGGATCGAGCGGGACATAGGCCGCGCCGATTTTCAGAATCGCCAGGATCGCCACGTACACTTCGGCCGAACGCGGCAATAGCAGGCCAACGCGATCACCGCTGACGATGCCTCGCGCGCCCAGCAGCGCGGCCAGACGATTGGCCGCGCCATCCAGTTCGGCGTAGGTCATCTGTTGCTGCCCGCAAATCACGGCCACCTGCTGCGGACGCTGGGCCGCTTGCAACTCGAACAGCTCGTGCAGCAGTTCGCAACGCGCCAGCGCCGAGTCGTATTGTGGGCCGCTGCGTGGTTCGAGGTCCCAGTTCAGCGCGGACGCGATGCGAGCCGCGGTTCCGGAAAGCTCCGCGGGAAGACCTTCCGAGGTCGACGTGATGCACGCTGGGTCGTCTGGAGCGAGGGGTTGCATAACGGCCGAATCCTGGCAGGAGTGCGAAACGAGCGGTGATTCCGTCAACCGCGAACTGTCTGCGCTTGCTTACGCAGCGGCATGTTTGGAGTTGCTTGAAGTTACGGACTTTTAACCCTTTCGGCCACGCCAAAATGTCCCGTTTACCACCGCTGGCAACGCGTTTTGGCCGATTATAGGCCTCTTCGCGTCGTGGTCGTGAGGGTGCTTTCCCTTTCCGGGTCGTCGGGAATTCAGAAAGCAACACAGGCACAGAGACGAGATCGAGAACCACGACGACACAAAGGACACAAAGAAAAAACCTTCGTGTTCTTCGTGTCGTCGTGGTGAATTTCTCCCTCCTTTTCTCTGTGCCGTGTTTTGGCCGCTCAGGGCGGCTTGGGTTTGCACATAAGCCTGGTGTTCGAACGGGATTACGAAGTAGTTGAACAGAAGTCGCGAAGCACGCTGAGAAGAAGAGAAGATGAAGGAGAAAAGGATGAGCAGAAGGGCAGAACATCTGGAGGTCGAGGCTCGCTAGGCCGCCGGCAGCCCGCAACGGCGAGCGACTTGGGTCGTCGCACTGTGTAAACTGCCTGGATGAACGAGAAACGCCGCCGTTGTTTCCAATTTAGGCTGCGAACGCTGTTCGCGGCCGTGGCGTTGCTCTCGATCCCGCTGGTGTGCGTCGAGTATTACAAGGATTGGATTAGAGCGCGGAGGCAAGCGCTGCCCAGGCTCAATTGCTTCGAGAACGCCATTGGCGACCCAAATGGAGTCCGGGCGCCTTGGGCTTTGCAAGCGCTTGGCGAGGATGG
>DATCFX010001020.1:0-1188 GCA_036509275.1 Pirellulales bacterium
GCGGCGTGAAGTGCGAAAAGTTCTTTCTGGGCTTCGACATTTACGGGCTGAAGTTCTTCAGCCACCGCTGGGGCGAAACCGAATACGGCATCGGCATCCTGCCCTTGGGCGGCTATGTGAAGATGCTGGGCCAGGACGACAATCCCTCGAACTCGGCCGATGAGCGCGAGCGCTCGCTGCAAGAGCCCGAAGTGCTCGATCCACGCAGCTATCCGGCCCAAAGCGTGCCCAAGCGGATGGCGATCATCTCGGCCGGCGTGATCATGAACGTGATCTTCGCTTTTGTGCTGGCGGCGATCGCCTACAGCATGGGTCTGAAGGAAACTCCCTGCCGGGTCGGCACCGTGATCCCGGGCCAGGCGGCCTGGCAGGCCGGATTGCTCCCGGGCGACACGATTCTCGAGATCGGCGACCAGCACGTCACGCGCTTCCGCGATTTGATGAATGGCGTCGTGTTGTCGTCCGGCGCGGTGCGGTTTGTCATCGAGCGGCAGGGGGTCAAAGAGCCGATCACGGTGATGATCACGCCCGACGACACCAAGGGCCGGCCGACGATCGGCGTCACCAGCCCGCTCGTTACCACACTGGCGGCCGGCGAGCCGCTGTCGACGGATTGGAACAAGGCACTCGCCGCGGAACTCAAGCCGAAGGACCACGTCGTGGCCGTGGATGGGCAGCCGGTCGACTCGTACCTTGCGCTCAACGAACTGCTCGATCACCAGGTGAACGAGCCGGTCAAGCTGACGATCCTCCGCGATGAGAAGCCTGCCAAAAACGTCAAGTCGACCGGAAAACAGGAATCTCGGCTGACGGTGACCGTGCCCCCGCGGCCGATGCTCGAGCTGGGCGTGGTCATGCGGGCCGGAAAGATTTCGGCGCTGCGCGCTGGCGGACCGGCTGCGGCAGCCGGCGTGCGCGTCGGCGACCGGCTGATTAAGGTCGACGGCGAGCCCGTCGGCGATCCGATGCGGCTGCCCGAGCGGCTGGCGCGGAAGGCGGGCCAGACCGTCAAGCTCACGCTCGAGCGCAATTCGCAGCCGGTGGAGTTGGAGATCAAGCAGCTTAGCAAGTTCGTATTTTCGCCGAGCTACTTCGAAGACGAACCGATCGATTTGCCCACGCTCGGGATCGCCTATCCGATCGAAAATGAGGTCGTCGCGGTCGATGCGGCCGCCGGCGGGCAACTCA
>DATCFX010001021.1:0-1534 GCA_036509275.1 Pirellulales bacterium
CGTCGACGGGGGCATTCGGCACCCCGTCCTTGAACCGCTGGAGGTACTTGACTTACCAATCGTAGGTCGACCGCGGCCGGTTCTTCTCGGTCCACTCCAAAAACGCATCCAGAATGGCCCAGGACGTGTCCGGCGGCACCACGGGCGGTTCGCCCCGCTGGAGCGCCTTCCAGGCGTCCTCGATGGCCTCGGGGACGTTCCAGAGATCCTTTCGCTTGCTATACTCGGGCGGAGAAGAACCTTTTTTTGGATAAGGCCCAAGCTGTTTGCGACGCGCGGCGCCAGTGACACACCGGGCACGCCGGCGGGACGGCCGCCAAGGTCTCGCTGCCCGAGGCATGGTACTGGGGCCTTGTTCTGCGAACCAGTGGGGGTGTAGCTCAATCGGTTAGAGCAGCAAACTCATAATTTGTTGGTTCCCGGTTCGAGTCCGGGCACCCCTATTTTACGGCAGCTTCTACATCGCGCGCAGCGCGTGGTAGAGGTTGTGGATGAAGGCGGCATTGTCGCATTGGAGATAGTGCATGCGGCCGCCCATGCGGGAAAAGCTTTTGCAGAAGCGCAGGTAATAAGCGGCGTTGGTCTTGGGCGGCTCGCCTTGGCTCCAGTCCCAGCCGCCGCCGTCTTGCAAATCGACGACGTAAATGGCGTGGTTGTCGAGCACCGTCTTTCCGCCTTGCAGCCGCAGGTTGTTGACGCAACTCACGCTCTTCTCGAACACCTGCGGACCCATGATGGCCGATCCGACGGACATGGCCACGCCGCCTTCGAGCCCGGCCACGGAACCGCCAAAGAGCTTGAAATCCCACTCGGCGGCCCGGCCAATGGCGGCGCCGTTGAAGACCGGGTGATTCGAGATGATGTCGTAGCCGATGCCCGGGTGTACGGTCACCGGCACGCCATGCCGAAAGGCCTGGGCGATGATCGAGGCCTGCTTCCAACGATGCTCGACCTTGATGCGGCCGGCGGGCCAGCCTTGCTCGGTCATCGTGCGCAGCAGGTCGGCGCGGGCGGCAGTCAGCGGATGCCCCGGCTCGTGCGCAATGGCGGCGGTCAGTTCGTCGGTCGTGGGCAGCGTGGCGCCGTCCTCGTGGATGAATTTGCCCAACGCCCGTCCGTAACCGAGCCCTTCCAACGCGCCGGCCATGATGGCCAGGTGAATGTTGGTGGCCGTTTCGTGCCAGGTGCCGAAGGTGCCTTTGGACACGTTCATTTCGACGCTTTCGGTCGAAGCGCCGAACCAGGCGTATTCCCAGTCGTGGATCGTGCCCGCGCCGTTGGTGGCCAGGTGCGTCAGCCAGCCGGCAGCCAGCATGCGCTCGAGAATGCGGGCCGCCCCGTTGCGCAGCAGGTGGGCACCGTAGATCAGCATCACGCTCGCGTCCCGGCGGCGGGCGGCGGCGATGTGTTGGGCACAATCGTCGATCAACGCGGCCGACGCCGGCGAGCAAGCCTGCGGCGGACGATCCGGATCGATCAGAATTTCGTCGGCCCGCGTGAGCGACTGGCGATTGGCCAGCGGCAGCACGCGGAG
>DATCFX010001022.1:0-1865 GCA_036509275.1 Pirellulales bacterium
TGCATGATGCGACATGGGCGTTATCCTACGAAGTTTGACCCCCGCATTCAATCAAATACTGCCGCGATTTAGCCCTTGCGGCGCTAAGAAAAAATGTCGCGTTTTCTGGCCGGTCGCGCCAATGCCAGCACGCCCTTTTCGCCGGCTAACGATTCCATAATCTTTCGCCCCCCGATTTGGTCGAGGAGGGCCTCTCAGACCAGCCGGACATGCTGCACCTGGTGCTCCACCATCCATTCCAGCCAGGTCTCTTGCTCCTCGGAGAGCTCGACCTCGGTCTGGTTTTCGCTGTCCAGCGGTGAAACGAGGTGAAATACGCCGGAGTCCAGCCACTCGCGTGCCTCGGGCAGGGCCACCCAATACTCGCCAAGCGCCATCGCTGGCACGCCATGCTCGCCCGGAATACTCATGAAATACGTAATCTCGTGCTTAAAGCGATCCGACATCGTAAAGGGCACCAGATCGTTGCGCCCGACGGCCAGCACTCGTGTCGGCATTGGCATCACTCGCTCGGCTTTACAATTTAAACGGCCGTGGTCGGCTCAGGCTGCCTCAGTATAACCGCCGCCACCGGCAGCTTGCGGCCATACGATCGCAAAAAAAGCCTAAAGTTGAGATGCCAGCCTTTGACGCGAAATCGTTTGACAACGCCAACTCGTTGCGGAGTAGATGATGATCACGCACACAGCCCGAAATCCGCGCTCGTTGTTCGGGGCGACGCTGCTGCTGGCCGCGGTGTGGCCGTCGACGGCGGTCGCTGCCGCTAAGTCGCCCCTGGCCGACTTCAGGGAAGTCGCAGCCGTTGTCACCACGCACTTGAATCACCGGCCGGGCTATCAGCCCGGCGATCTGATTTCGCAAGCCGACTGGGACGCCATCCTGGTCAATCTCAGCCGGGCCGGCTGGACGCCGCGCGATGCGGCGCAACTGCGCAAGTCGTTGCTGCCGGGCAACGACTTCCTGATCCTCGAAGCCCGCTCCAAGGCCGGCCGCAACTTCATGCGGCAGATTTCGCGTTATCCCGGCGGCTACGACCGGCTCGATCGCCTGGCGCGGATGCCCTATGGCGTCAACACGGTCCGCCGGCTGATCCAGGGGCCCGACGGCTACAAGCTGCTCGAGTACATGACCACGGCGTCCGGCGGCACCGAGTTGGGCCGGCAATTGTCGCAAAGCCCCGAAGGCAAGCACTTCAACCAACGGACCGGCCGCATGTACACGGCAGCCCAGCTGCTCGACCGGCTCGAAGCCAGCCACACCGCCGACTTCAAGCGCCCCGTCGCCAGGTCGCGCTAGGCTCGAACCAGCAGCGCCTTTCAGGGAGTTGACGCCAACGTGTCTTGCCTTACGGTTCTTCCGTCGGCGGGAGTCGCTGGACGTGGCCGGTGAGTTGGATTTCGGCGGCGGCTTTTTCTTCGGGCGGCTGCTGGGAGTGCAGTTGCTTCTCGCGGTGTGCGGCCACTGCACGGCCGGTCGCGTGGCCCGCGGCGGCTCCGGCGACACCCACGATCGGCCTGCCCCACCAGACCGGCACAAACAGCACGGCCGGCGTCATGGTTTCGACGCCGATCCGTGGGTACAGCACGCGGTACGTCTGCCGCTCGGTCTCCCAATCGTTCTCCGCGCGGGTATAGCCCAGCACGTCGTTCATGCCGTGGGTTATGCGCCACAGACCCACGAGCGGCAGGTCGTTGACGGCCGCGTAAGCACCCGGCGATTTGCGGCCGCGGATGTCTTTGGCATACGCCGCTTCGTACAGGACCAAGGCCGGCACATCGGAATTGAGGTACAGGCTATTGGTGTAAGGGTTGTACTCGTCGCCGCCAAAGATGCGGCCGGGAAACAGGCTGTAGCTCAGGACGCTG
>DATCFX010001023.1:0-2088 GCA_036509275.1 Pirellulales bacterium
ACCTTGCGCACGATGTCTTCCACGATGGTCGTGGTCGAGTAGCCCGGCAGCAAGGTTAGCGAAAACACCCGGCCGCCGCGGGCCATGACTTCGGCCGCGCCGACGATCCGGTCCACCGGCCAGTCGCCGCCTTTGACGAGCACGTCCGGCTGGATTTGCAGAATCAGTTCCAGCGGCGTGTCCTCATCGAAAATGATGACCTCGTCCACGGCTTTTAGGGCCAGCAGCATCCTGCGGCGATCGGTTTCGTTGACGTAGGGCTTGTGCTCGCCTTTGAGTTTCCGCACCGAGGCGTCGCTATTGACGCCCACGACCAGCCGGTCGCCCAGTTCCCGAGCGCGCTCGAGCAAGTCGACGTGGCCGGGGTGCAACAGGTCGAAGCAGCCGTTGGTGAAGACCGTGTGGGTTTTGGCCATAGTTCGCGGAGATTAAGGATCGACCGAAAAATAACTTCCGTTTTTCCCGGGCCCTCACCCTGCCCTCTCCCACAAGGGGAGAGGGGTTGCGGAGAAGTTATTTTTCGGTTGCTCCTAAGCGGCTTGGGGAGTAATCATTTTTGCCAATGCGGCAGCGGCTTTTGCCCTGTGCGGCAACGACTTTGCCGGAGCATCATAGCCCCGCGGGTGGCAAAAGCCCAAGATCGGCCGGCGGCCGCGTTTTGTACGTCCCCTTGGCGGGCTTGTTCCCCAACCCCGCCGGGGGCTAGAATGCGAGTTTGGCCGCAGGCTGCTAGCTGGGCACAGCTCCGGCGACCGCGGCGGAACGAATCAAGCGCACCATCATATTGAACGACGGAGAGTGGCGTGGGTGTCAAGAAAACAGGCAAGGGTCGGCGGAAGATCGGTCGCAAGAAACGCCGCATGCGCGCGCGCATCCGCCACCGCAAGTAATCCGTAAATGTTCGAGCGAGTTTCGAGGGCGGCCTGGTGCTGAAATTTTAGCACCGCCGGCGCTGCGGCGCGCAAGCCGTTTGCCGCGGCGCGGCGTTTGGATTCGGACGGCGGATTTTACAACGTCTCTTGTCGCCAGCGCGAGCCAGACACGCACTGTCGCGTGTCTGGGCCTGTCGCGTGTCTGGGCCTGTCGCGTGTTTGGGCAACGGTCGCCCATGCACATGCCGTCCACATACTGTCGCGCGCTTAGCTATTCGGTCGCGACCTTAACGTGAAAGCCGGCGTCGTTGAGGGCTTGGACCAGCGCCTTGGCGTCGTAATTGCCTTCGACCACGAACGTCTTGCTCTTGGGGTTGACCGTCTGACCGCTGACGCCCGGCACGTTTCCGGCCGCGTCCTTGATGGCGTCGGCGCAGCCGCCGCAGCAGTTGTGAGCGCCGCTGAGCACCAGCCGCGTGGTCTTGCCGGCCGGAGCGCCGCTGTCGTCTTTGATCGCCAGGCCCGGCGTGTCGCTGGTGCCGTGGTAGCCAGCCGCGGCCAGCTTATCCAAGGCCTTCTGGGCCGTCGCCTTGTCGGGCGCGGTGAGTGTCAGCGTGTCGTCGCCCTTGGCCATTTCGGCCTGGGCGCCGGCCGACTTGACCGCTTTGGTAATGCCCTTCAAGCAGCTGCCGCAGCAGTTGTGCAGCCCCGAAATCTTGACGGTCACATCGGCCTGGACCATTGCCGCCGGCAGCATCCAGCAAGCCAGGGTGGCAGAGAGTGCGAAATAAAGTGTCTTCATCATCGTAACCCCTTGTGCTGGATCTAATCAAAAAAACGAGCGAGCCGGGCGATGCCGCCAGCCACGCGCGTCATTTTGAGACGGTTGCCCGAGGCGTGTCAATGGAAATGTGCCGCGCAAGGGCAGCGGGGCAGTGGGCGATTGTCCGCCGGCGAGAAATGCCAGGCCGCGCCGATTAGCCCCCGGGCGATCGTCGCCGGGGGCTAATGGGCGGCACGGCTACAGCGCGCTCATTCGGCTACGAGCGCTACCAACGATCGCGACACGACCCGCATCGCACGCGTCAGGTCCACGGCCGGCCCGTCGCCGGCGGGAAAGATGTCCCGCGGGCTGGGCGAAGCCGTGTCCAGCAGCCGGCGCCAGGAAAATGCCCGGGCCGGCAGCGGGATCCAGAACTCTTGGTCGTAGGCTTCG
>DATCFX010001024.1:0-4535 GCA_036509275.1 Pirellulales bacterium
CGCTGCAGATCATTGCCGAGGACGTCGAGGGCGAAGCGCTGACCACGCTGGTGGTCAACAAGCTGCGCGGCGTGCTCAATATCTGCGCCGTCAAGGCGCCGGGCTTCGGCGATCGCCGCAAGGCGATGCTCGGCGATATCGCCGTGCTGACCTCCGGCACCATGATCAGCGAAGACCTGGGCCTGAAGCTCGAGAACCTGGGGCTTGAGCACCTGGGCCGCGCCAAGCAGATCACGGTGGACAAGAACGACACGACCATCGTGCAAGGCGCCGGCAAGCATGCCGACATCCAAAACCGGATCCAGCAGATCCGCAACCAGATCGACGCCACCGAAAGCGAGTACGACCGCGAGAAGTTCCAGGAGCGCCTGGCCAAGCTCACCGGCGGCGTGGCGATCATCTCGGTCGGCGCCAGCAGCGAAGCCGACATGAAGCAGAAGAAGGCCCGCGTGGAAGATGCCCTGCATGCCACGCGTGCCGCGGTCGAAGAAGGCATTCTCCCCGGCGGCGGCGTGGCGCTGTTGCGCTGCCGCGAAGCCGTGGAGAAGGCCCGTTCTTCGGCCAAGGGCGACGAAAAGATCGGCGTGGACATTATCCTGCACGCCTTGAGCGCCCCGATGAAGCAGATCGTCAACAATTGCGGCGGGCTGCGCGGCTCGGTCGTCGTCGATGAGGTCAGCCGCAAGCCGACCAACGTCGGCTACGACGCCAATGCCGGCGAGTACGTCGACATGCTCAAGGCCGGCATCATCGATCCGTTGAAGGTCGTGCGCAGTGCGCTGAGCAACGCGGCCAGCATTTCGGCCTTGATGCTCACCACCGAGGCCCTGGTCACGAACCTCGACAAGGACGACAAGGAAAAGACCCGCGTCGAGGGAAGCGTTCGCTAGTTGCCGCGTGCGGCTCGGCCAACGAGCCGCAGGGCGTGAGCCCGCGGTCTTGCGCAGCGCTGCGGGAATGAATGTTCGACGGGCCACGTGCCGGCCGCAAGCCGGCAGGTGGCCCGTTTTTTCTGGGCCGCGGCGAGCCTTGCAGCGCGAGCTAGAATAATGGTAAGGATCGAACGAAAAATAACTTCTCCGCAACCCCCTCGCCCCTTGCGGGTGAGGGCAGGGTGAGGGACCGGGAAAAACCGAAGTTATTTTCGGCCGATCCTAGTGGGTAAGACTTTGCATCACGAACATGGCCCTGGAAGCTATGGCAGCCAAACGTGACTACTACGAGGTGCTGAGCATTACGCGCACGGCCAGCGACGGCGAAATTGCCGCCGCCTATCGCAAGCTGGCCATCCAATATCACCCGGACAAGAACCCGGGCGATGCTGACGCCGTCAAGCAATTCAAGGAGTGCGCCGAGGCCTATGAGGTGCTCAGCGACGGCGATAAGCGGGCGCGCTACGATCGCTTCGGCCATGCGGGCGTCGATGGTCCCGGCGGCGGAGCACCGCACTTCAGCGACGTCAACGATATCTTCCAGGCCTTCGGCGACATCTTCGGCGATAGCGTGTTCGGCGATCTGTTCGGCGGCGGCCGCCGGGGCGGTGGCGGCCGGCGCGTGCAGCGCGGCAACGACGTGCGCTGCGACTTGTCGCTCGACCTGCTCGAAGCGGCCCGTGGCTGCACCAAGCAAGTGCAGTACAAGCGGCACCAGCGCTGCGCCGATTGCCACGGCACCGGCGCCAAACCGGGCAGCAAGCCGGAGAAGTGCCGCTACTGCGGTGGCCAGGGCCAGGTGATCCAGTCGACCGGCATCTTCCGCGTGCAGACCACGTGTCCGGCCTGCCGCGGCGCCGGCACGACCATCAAAGACCCGTGCGACGCGTGCCACGGCGAAGGCCTCGTGTTGCAAGCGGTCAGCCGCGAGGTCAGCATCCCGGCCGGGGTCGACAACCAGACCCGGCTGCGGATGGCCAGCGAGGGCGATCCGAGCCCCAACGGCGGCCCCCCAGGCGATTGCTACTGCTTTATCACCGTTCGCGAGCATCCGCTGTTTGTCCGCGACGGCCAGAACCTAATCTGCCGCCTGCCGATCACGTATTCGCAAGCCGCGCTGGGCGCCGCGGTGGAAGTGCCGACCCTGGCCGGCCGCGAAGAACTGCGGATTGCGGCCGGCACGCAGCCGGGCGACGTGTTCAAGCTTCGCGGCCGCGGCATGCCCGATCCGCGCGGACGCGGCACCGGCGACTTGCTGGTGCAGGTCGAGTTAGAGATCCCCAGAAAGCTGACTGAGCGGCAGCAGCAACTGCTGCGCGAGTTGGCCAGCGAAGAGCACGTCAATGTCAGCCCGCAGCGCAAGACGTTTTTCGAAAAGCTCAAAGAATACTTCGTGCTCGAGGACAGCGCGGGCGTGGAAGAAAAATAGCCGGCGCGCGCCAGGCCTGGCCGGCATGGTCCGCGTCCCGGCGACTCTTGAAATGTGAGGACCGATCCGATGGCAGACAAATCACAAGCTCCGGGCGAAACGGCGCAGGCGCCGCACGCGGCCGATGTCCCGCAGCCCGTCGAACTGAGCGAGACCGACCGCCTGCGCCGCGAGACCGAGGAGGCGCAGGACCGCGCGCTGCGGGCGATCGCCGATCTGGAAAACTATCGCAAGCGCGTCCGCCGCGAAATCGACGATGAGCGCCGCTTCGCCAACCAGGGGCTGCTGCACGACCTGCTGCCGGTGGTGGACAACGTCGGCCGCGCTATCGAGGCGGCCGAGAAATCGCCCGAGGCCGCGGCCGTGACGGTCGGCTTCAAGATGGTCGCCCAGCAGCTCGAGCAAATCTTGGCGCGATTTCACTGCACCCTGATCCCGGCCTTGCACGAGCCGTTCGATCCGCACCGGCACCAGGCGATTGCCCAGCAACCCAGCGCCGAGTGGCCGGCCGATACGGTGCTGCTGGTCGCGCAGCAGGGCTACCAGCTACACGACCGAGTCCTGCGGCCGGCCCAGGTGATCGTTTCGACCAGCTCGGCCGAAAGCCCGCACTGATGCAACCCGAGGGAGACGCTTAAAGATGCCGACCTACGACTACGTGTGCGACGCGTGCGAGCATGAGTTCGAACTGTTCCAGGCGATGAAGGACCCGATCCTGAAAAAGTGCCCCAAGTGCGGCAAGCTCAAGTTGCGGCGGCTGTTCGGCACTGGAGCGGCGATTGTCTTCAAAGGCTCCGGCTTCTATCAAACCGACTATCGCAGCGACGCATATAAGAAAAAGGCCGCCGCGGAAAAGAGCAGCGAAGGCAAAAGCTCGGACAGCAAGAGCTCCGAGAGTAAAAGCTCCGAGGGCAAGACTTCCGGCGAATCCAAATCGAGCGAATCGAAATCCGGCGACACGAAGAAGGGCGATTCGAAATCCGGCGGCAAGCGGTCCAAGGGCGATTCGTAATCTTTGCCGCTGCCAACCGGCAGCCGGCAGCGTGATCTGCGCCTGAGTAATATGCATCTGGCAACTTGTCCCGTCTGCGGCGTGAAATTCAATCTGCACGCATCGAGCGCGCCCCCGTTCTGCAGCCCCCGCTGCCGGCGCGCCGATTTGGGCCGTTGGTTCAATGAGGACTACGCGCTGCCGGTTCCGCGGGATGTAGACGAGCCGGAAGAAGCCGAACCCGATGCCAACGGGCAGCACGACTCGGAATCGCCCGACGCGGACGAGTAGCTGTGCGTGCGCCGGCGCGCACTTGCCGGCGAGCGGCGGCGGCAAATCGGCCCACGAGATCAACGCCGACCGTCTTCCCCCCAGCTTGCGAAAGTCCCCCGGCTGCTTATAATCCCACAGCGGGGGGCTGGGGACCTGGGGAACACCCAAGGGATGGCAACAGCATGGCAGAAGACGTGGGCGTGGTTAGGGCCGTCGCCTGGACCGAGCTGTTTGCCTGGCTCAACCTGGTCAGGTGTCTCAAGCTCGCCCTGCGCATGCGGTCGATGCTCTTGGCCACTGCCGGCCTGCTGCTGACCATCGGCGGCTGGGCCTTGCTGGGCGCCATTTTTTCCGGCAGCGCTGACCTGCAACTCGATAACTGGATCCCCTGGTACCAAAGCTCGCCTTGGCAGCGCACCGAGCGGCCCAGGCTGCCGCCGCAAAATTTGGAAGGCGTGCTCCAAATTCAGGACCGCGTGTTCAGCCCGCCCGATCTGGGCCAGCTTCCCGCTTCGCCCTATCACGCCGGTTGGTGGCAGTTGAGCGCTCCGCTGCGCGAGATATTTTTTTTCGGCGTCGCGCCGCGCGGCATCGCCACCTCGCGACTCTCGTGGGAGGGGCTGGCCTTCATGCTGCTGTGCGCGCTGTGGGCCACGCTGGTCTGGAGCTTTTTCGGCGGCGCGCTGACGCGCATCGCCGCCGTGCAATTGGCACGCGAAGAGACGATCGGTTGGCGGGAATCGCTGGGCTACGCGCGCTCGAAATGGCGCAGCTACTTCGCATCGCCCTGGCTGCCGCTGTCCGGCGTGCTGCTGATCACCATTCCGACGGCCATCGTCGGGCTGCTGTTGCGGCTGGACGTGGGCGTGCTGCTGGTCGGCATCGTCTGGCCGGTGCTGCTGGTGGGCGG